>CAZTUN010000095.1:1286-7146 GCA_964616845.1 uncultured Rickettsiales bacterium
TAGCAACCCTAATCCAGGAGGGCTAAGTATTTCACCAGTATTATGGCTAGATGCAACCCTAACTAATAGCGGTGGAACAGAGTATAATAATGGCGATACTATGACTTACTGGAGGGATAAAAAGTCCCTAACCCAAATACCTGCCGTCGGTAGTCCCAAATATTTAACTACGCAGCAAAATGGTCTTCCTGCTATAACTTTCAGTAATAGTAATAGTTACTTTAGAGCTGCAAATACTTCAACCTTATTTGGTTCTAATACCGCAACAATTTCTTTAGTTTATAGCGTACAATCTTCTAGTAGCAATCGTCAACTATTTGGCGCATATACAAGCGGAGCTAGGATATTTGCCTATCACTCAATATTAGATAACTTCGTTGCAGGATTAATTGATCAAGATATTACAACTGGAGCAAAAACTACATCAAGTTTTTCTGGCAGCAGTAATTTTGTTATTGATACAATGATTGGTAATGCCAATGGCAAATTAAGAGTTTTTCATAATGGAATCCTACAATCATCTGTAGTAACAAATTCTGGAGCATTTATAAGCGAACCTTTTCTTATTGGCTCTCTAAATGATGAAAATTTTAGCAATTCATCTCTATCTATAGGTGAAATCATAGCCTATAATAACACACTGACTAAAGAGCAAAGAATTGCTGTTGAACAATATCTAGCTAGTAAATGGGCTATAAGTTACTAAGCTGAAAAACTCAAAATCTTATAATTACAATGAATGAGTTGTAAAGGGATCTTCAACTAAAATAGTATCATCTCGTTCTGGAGAAGTAGATAAAACTGCAACTGATGATTCGACCAATTCTTCTATTCTTTTTACATATTTAACTGCATTAGCAGGTAAATCTTTAAATTGACGAGCTCCTGCTGTACTTTGACTCCACCCCTCTATTTCTTCATAAATAGGCGTAACATCACGCTGAATATTAATACCAGCTGGTAAATAGTCTAATATATCGCCTTTATATTTATAACCTACGCATATATTTAACTTTTCCATACCATCTAAAACATCTAGCTTAGTAAGAGCAATACCATCAATCCCTGCCACTTTGATGCTTTGACGAACTAATATTGCATCAAACCACCCACAACGGCGTTTTCTTCCTGTAACTGTACCAAACTCTCTACCTCTTTGTCCAATATGCTCACCAATTTCATTTTGTAGCTCAGTTGGAAAAGGTCCACTTCCAACTCTTGTTGTATATGCCTTAGTAATTCCTAATATATACCTAGATTTACCTGCTCCTAAGCCAGATCCAGAAAATGCCTGACCTGCAACAATTGATGAAGAAGTAACATAAGGATAAGTACCATGATCTATATCTAATAATATTCCTTGCGCTCCTTCAAATAATATACGTTTTCCTTGTTTATTTAATAAATCAAGATCACGCCAAACTGGACGAGCATAAGCAAGTATTTCATCTGATATGCTTATTAATTCATTCATAATAGTCTCAACAGATATTTCTTCTGCACCAAGACCACGACGATGTATATTATGGTGCGCAACAATCGCCTCAACTCTATCTCTTAAAGTTTGCCTATCTGCAAGATCACAAACCCTAATTGCTCTGCGTCCAACTTTATCTTCATATGCAGGTCCAATGCCACGACCAGTTGTGCCAAGCTTACTATTGCCTCTTAAATTTTCAGCTATTTTATCACTTTGCGCATGAAGACTTAAGATTAAAGGAGCATTTTCAGCAATATATAAATTATTGGGCGTAATATTTACACCATTTTCTCTGATAGTTTTTATCTCATTTAATAAAGCTACTGGATCTATAACCACTCCATTGCCAATTATAGATAGTTTATCTTGTCTTACTACACCAGAAGGCAATAAATTCAATTTATAGGTTACACCATTTATAACTAATGTATGACCAGCATTATGTCCACCTTGAAATCTTACCACTACATCTGCACGGTTAGATAACCAGTCAACAATCTTACCTTTACCCTCATCTCCCCACTGCGCACCGACAACTACTACATTGGCCATGATAATTAAAACTCCTAAAGTAACTATATTCTTCTATAAAAATGCTTCAATCTAATGCAAAAAACATATCTGCATATTACATTTTTCTGCAACTTAGCCTAAAAGCATTATATTATCAAGTATGTTATTGTAGTATTTGAAATTAATTTTCCTAGGTTGTGGTCGAATACAAAATTTAATTATAAATCCCGTTAAGCCAATGAAGATAATAAATTATTTGCGTTATTCTATATCTGTAAGCAAATAATCAAGTAATCACCCTAGATCCCTATGATAACTAATATTTTACAAGATACAGAACAAAAGCAGAATAAATCTCTACATTTTGATATCTTGACCTTGCGGTAATCCCAATTTCGCTCGTAGAAAATGGAGCAAGATATTAGGATCTTTACCTTCCTCTTGTGGATCATCATCACCAACATTTGCTACTAGCTTAGCGTTACCATTTCCTCCTAATGGTTCAATAAATTCCTTATGATTACCATCAGCACCATTATTATTTGGTAAGTTAGGTTTGGGAGCGTCAGTCATTGTTATTTCCTAATTATTTTGAGTTTGTTATATTACTAACTGCTATATTAATATATGCAACCTAATAATTTTTAAAAAAGCTTATTGATCTACCCCACCTAACTCAGCGAATTTAACTCTCTTTACTACTGATTCTGTTAATCGCTTCGATCCTTCGCTTCTAAGAATAGATCCTCCTTCTATTTTGGCATTAGGATTATATACACTTCCTGTTATTACCATGGCTGGTGCTTCTCGCCATTGAATTGCGCCTTTAATCTCTTGAGATATTGCTTTACATTCTTCTTTTTTATTAGGATTATTCGCCTCAATAATGTCAAAAATACTCTGATTCTTCCGATTTTTAAGCAAAATATCTACCCCTAATTCTTGTAATTCATCTAAAAATATACCAAATTCCTCCGCACGATCCTCTCTTACTTGCTTTGCCCAAATATGTATGGGTAAATTACCGTCTTTATCACTACCATCATATATTGTTATTAGACCTCTAGATAGTAAATCCCTATATGTATTTGTCTTATTAAAAAGTATTAAAAGTCCTAGAGGAGAAATATTAGTATCTTTATCAATTGTATTTACAATTTTTTTGATCTCATCTGGAGAAAAAAGTCCTACATTTAAGATCTCTAGAAAATCTTGTAAAAATGCGGCACTTAAAATTCTCGATGATTGTTCCACAGTAAAGTTAGGTTTATTTTCTAACCTTACTAAATGTGTTATGATTGTGCGTTTATTATCTTTATTTAATTTAGATACTCCTTGTACTCCAGACAATACTTTATGTATAATGGTCTCTTTTGATAGGTTTTCAGCCTCAAGATTTGCACCTTTAGCTAATAATTTTGGCAAAATCTCTAAAATAAAGTCTTTTTTACATCTTGCAAATAAATGATGTAAAGCTGTGTCACCTTGCTGGTCTTGAGTATTAACAGATTGACTAGCTTGGTCGCCAAACTTTTCTAACAATAAATCTACTTCTTTACTTTTACCATTAGATATTAAGCTTACCAAAGTAAGATCCTCATCTTTGGTTGAAACTAGTCTGGCTACATCTTCTGATTTAACTTTTTCTAAAAATAGTGTAAATATTTCTAAAAAATCTGTCTCTGTAAAATAACCTATACTCGTTATTAGAGCATCAAAAGGAGAATAATATTCTCCATTCTCCACTTCTAACGGATTAAAAGATGAATTTTCATTAACTCTTGATGTAATCTGCTTAGCGTAACCAGATTGAAAGTTTGTTAATAAATGTGCAATAGAAAATGGTCGTTCTTTCATCGTCGCCTCTTAAATATCTTAACGTATATTTGACACTTATATAGCATATATTAATATATTAGTATATGCTGTTTATATAAATTAATTTAACGAATAATTTATTACTTGAGTATATTGCTTGCTATTTTTATGTTATAAGCATTTAAGGTTTTAAATTGCCGCTTTTATATGCTCTTCTAACCCTTAAAAAATAACTAATATGTTGATTATCTACCCATTATTTCTTAATTTTCTATATTGACATATTCTTAAGTATTTAATTTTATTTAGTAATTATATGAGACATATATATTATTGCACCTTATTCGCATTATTTTTGATTTTCTACTTATTTGCCTCCAATGCTAATTCAGAACTGTTTTTACAACCTCCCGCAAAAGTAAATGCCATAATCGGAGGATATGATAATAATAAGATTTTAATAGCTCTTGATTTTAAACTTGAACAAGGCTGGAAAATATATTGGAAAAATCCTGGAGATAGTGGGTCTCCAGTAAGTATTAATATTAAACATGCAAACTATAAAATCTATTGGCCAGTCCCTTTACGCTATATTGAAAAATTTGATAATCAAACTATAGAAACTTATAATTATATAGGTAATACATTAATTCCCATCGCTATAGAAAATTCTAATCCCAATCAATCGTTAAATTTTCCTCTCAATATAGAATATAGTATGTGTAAAGAATTATGCATTCCAGGAGAAACTAAGTTAAATATCACAATTCCAAAAAATTATACTAATCAAGAACAATTATCTTTGATAAAAGAAATTATAAATACAACTCCTCAGGCAAATGCTAGCAACGATTTAAATATAACTCAGGCAAAATATGTTAATTTACAATCTGATCAAGCTTTTATTGAAGTTAAAGTTACTAAATTAAAAAAATTTATTAAACCAGATTTATTTATTAATGGAAAAGGAACAGTTGCCGCATACAAACCATCAATATCATATAATGATCCATATAACATAACCATAACTTCTCCAATAAAACTACTGGTTGATCAAGATAGTTTTAATAAAGGTACAATTGAAATAATTGTAAATGATGAAAAACAAGCCGTAGAACTGTCTATCTCTAATAATCAAATTATTAAAGAAACTAGAGAAGATAATCTAGGCATATTTAATTTAAAATCTAAATTACTCTATATATTAATTATATCTTTTATTGGCGGATTGATTTTAAATATTATGCCATGTATCTTACCTATAATATCAATTAAAATTTTTTCGCTAATAAAGCATCACTCTCGCAATAAACTATTTATTTCTATCAATTTCATTGCTACATCTTTAGGAATTATAATATCTTTTATTATATTTAGTGTAATTCTAATTATATTAAAATATCTTGGTCATTCTGTTGGTTGGGGTTTTCATTTTCAACAGCCTTATTTTTTAATATTTCTTTTTGCCGTTATTACTATATTTACCGCAAATATATATGGTTTATTTGATATTAACCTTCCAGAAAAGATTAATTTAAATTATTCTATAAACAACCAATATTTATCTAGCTTTTTACAAGGTTGCCTAGCAACATTACTGGCTACACCTTGTACTGCTCCATTTTTAGGTACAGCAGCTGGGTTTGCCTTAACACAAACTCCAGTTATTTTAACTTTAATATTTTTTACTGTTGGAATAGGAATGGCTTTTCCATATTTACTACTTGCTGCTTTTCCACAGGCAATAAAACTTTTACCAAAAAGTGGCTCGTGGATGATAAGTTTTAAGAAACTAATGGCATTATTACTTTATTTAACAAATTTATGGCTGATATGGGTAATATCCTTTGAACTAGGTAATATTGTGAGCATAAATCTGTTTATTTTAAATTTAGTTTTTCTTATCTTAGCTCATAAAATAAAAAATACTAAGTGGCTATTAGTAATGTTTTTAATTAGCTTAATAGCAATAACTCAAATTAGCCATCGCTCATTAAGAAAATTTAATGATGTTCCTGATAAAATTAAAATTATAAATTTTGATGAAAA
>CAZTUN010000096.1:0-6767 GCA_964616845.1 uncultured Rickettsiales bacterium
TAAAAGGCTTCCACGAAGCCTTAAATATTCTTATGATTGAAACTAGTCCAACTTTGCGATCCTTGCAAAAAAATAAATTAACTGATTATAGCCAGAAAATTACTTGGCAAGATAATATAGATAACCTTGCTAATTTGCCATTGATAGTTGTCGCCAACGAATTCTTTGATGCTTTACCTATAGAGCAATATTATAAAAAAGATAATAAGTGGTATAAAAGAAAAATAGCTTTAGATAATAAAGATAATTTTTATTTCACATTAGAGGAAACATCTAATAACTTTGCTAATTATGATAGCGGCTCAACTATAGAAATATGTCCTTCTGCAAAAATAATTATGAAAAAAATATCTAATCATATTTCTACATATAATGGTGCAGCGTTAATTATAGATTATGGCTATGAAGAACCAGCTAATAATCCTACTTTACAAGCAGTTAAAAATCATAATTATCATAGCATCTTTGAAGATATTGGCGATAGCGATATAACTGCCCATGTTAATTTTACTAAACTTAAAAAATATTCTAAGAACCTAAATGTTTTTGGTCCAATCTCACAAAAATCATTTTTAACTAATATGGGAATAAACCTACGTAGTCAATTATTACAACAAAAAGCCTCTCCTCCTCAGAAAAAGCAAGTTCAAGAAGGGGTAGAAAGGCTAATAAGCGAAAAACAAATGGGTAATTTATTTAAGGTAATGGCTACAACTAGTCTAAATATTACTAAAATAGAAGGATTTGCTTATGACTAATAAGGTTACATTTATTACTACTCCATCTATAAAAACAAAACATGCTTTTTTTACTCGTAATGGTGGAGTAAGTAGTGGCATTTATTCTTCCTTAAATTGCGGTATGAATCGCGGCGAAGAAGACAATAATTCTATTATTAATCGTAAGCTTGCATTAAATGCTTTAAATTTAGAAGGAAATAATTTAGTTACCCTAGCACAAATACATAGCAATAAAGTTATAACTTTAGACTCTTTAGTAGAGCCAGATAGTATAAAAGCTGATGCTATGGTTACAAGCCAACCAAATATTATATTAGGAATATTAACCGCAGACTGTTGTCCAATTTTATTCTTCGATCCTAAGAATAATGTAATTGGAGCGGCTCATGCTGGTTGGAAAGGTGCTTTAACTGGTATTATAGATAACACTATTCTTTCCATGCTAAAACTTGGTGCAGAATTAAAAAATATTCGAGTTGCAACAGGACCTTGTATCGGCAAAAAATCTTATCAAGTATCTAAAGAATTTGTTGAGCAATTTATTGAACATTCTAAAAATAATATAGAATTTTTTGTTAAAGATTCTATTGCTGATAAATATCTATTTGATTTAAGAGCATACATTAAGAATCGTCTTAACTTACTTGAAATAAATAATATTTTTATATTAGAAAACGATACTTATAGCGAAAAAGATGATTTCTTTAGCTATCGCCGTAACTGCCATGCCAACGAATCAAGATATGGCACACTATTATCTGTAATAGCTTTAGACTAATCTTTAGCGAAAAATATTTAAGGCTGCAATTTTCCTTCTAGGAATAATTTTATCTTCAGTGCGTCTTGCCATGCATATTTTTTCTGCCCCGGTGATCTTAATAAATAAGATGGGTGAAGTGTTGGCATGACTTTTATATTAGTACCATTAAGAAACTGATTGGTATAATCTAATAATTGCCCTCTAACCTTAGTAATACTTAGTGATTTATTTAAGACGCTGGATATAGCTGTTGAGCCAACAAGGACAATAAGTTCTGGCTTTATTAGAGCAATATGTTTTTCCACAAATGGCTGACAAACCGCCAGTTCTTCAGGAGTTGGTCTACGATTTCCAGGAGGACGCCAAAATATACTATTGGTAATATAATAGTTTTTCTCTCTAATTAAACCAACATAGGACAATATTTGACTTAATAATTGACCACTCTGACCACAAAAAGGAATGCCTTGTTTATCTTCATCAGCACCAGGCGCTTCACCTATAAACATAATTCTTGATTCTGGATTCCCGTCCGCAAACACAGTATTTGTTGCAGTCCTTGTAATTGCCAAACCATCAAAATTTGTTACTGCTTCTTTCAGCTCTTTTAAGCTATTACTTTGCAAGGCTAATTTTTTAGTATCTAAAATAGCATTAGCTGGGCTCTTTATATTTATTTGCTTTGTTTCAACAATATTGTTCTCTAAACTATCATTTGCAGGTTTTTCAATTTTTATTTTATTATTTTTCCTTGCAAAACTATTAACTGGATTCTCATCTATAAGATCCAATATACCCATTTCCTGATGCCATTTAAGTATATAAAGTGGTTCCATATCTAATCCCTAAAAGAACTGCTCATTAATTATTCTTTCTTCTAATGAATGACCTTTATTAAATAATACAACTATCTTCTTAGAACGATCTTCTGCTATTTTTACTTTTACTACATCACGGATTTCTGTAGAATCCGCAACCACACTTACAGGTCTTTTCTTTGAGTCTAATACCTCTATAGATATTTTTACTTCATGGTCTAATAAAGCACCCCTCCATCTTCTTGGTCTGAATGGACTAATTGGCGTAAGGGCTAATAATTTTGCTCCTAAAGGAATTATAGGACCATGAGCTGATAAATTATATGCCGTACTTCCTGCTGGAGTTGCAACTAAAACTCCATCTGACATTAATTCAGCCATTCTTACTTTATTATCAACACTAATTTTCAATCTAGCAGTTTGCCTAGTCTCTCTGAGCATAGAAACTTCGTTCATAGCATAAGCTTGATGTTTATTGCCTTTTTGATCAATAGCTTCCATTTTCAAAGGGTGTAATATATGCCTTGTTGTTTTCTCTAATAATTTTGGTAAATCAATTTTATCAAATGCATTCATTAGAAACCCGACCGTTCCACAATTAAGACCATATAGTGGTATATTCATATCCATAACTTCATGCATTGTCTTAAGCATGAATCCATCACCACCCAATACTATTATTACATCTGCTTGTTTTACTGGAACAAATTTATATTTATCTTTTAATTTATTATAAACTTTAACTGCTTCATCAGAAATATCTGCAATACAAGCTATCGCATTAAAAGAAATTACTTTATCCTTTTGTTTTTCTTCCACCCTTTAGCCTCTTACTATATGATTATGGCTATAAAATTAATAATACATATGTTTTTAAATTACCACAAAAAATGAATATACATAATTTTTCAGAGTTATCTTTAGAAAATGGTATCAGAGTAATAAACGAAATATTACAATCTGCACCTAATTCATCTGGCGTCTACCTTATGAAAAACTCAGATAATGATATAATTTATATTGGCAAAGCAAAAAATTTATTTAATCGCTTATCTAGTTATAAAAACCTAGCTAATTTATCTAACCGCATAAGAAATATGATTGCGCTGATCTCAGATATTGACATAAGGCGTACAAATAATGAACCTCAAGCTTTAATTCTAGAATCTAGCCTAATCAAACAATATTTGCCCAAATTTAATATATTACTAAAAGATGACAAATCTTATCCTTATATATTAATCACCAAAGATCATGAATTTCCTAGAATTACTAAACATCGTGGTCCTCAAACTATAAAGGGTAAATATTTTGGTCCATTTGCTTCGGCAAACTCGGTTAACCAAGCAATAGATTTATTACAAAAAACTTTTTTATTACGCCCATGTAGCGATAGCTATTTTAATAATAGAACTCGTCCTTGCATGGAGTATCAAATTAAACGCTGTAGCGCACCTTGCGTAAATAAAATAAGCCAACAAGATTATGCTAATCAAACAGATCAATTAATTAAAGTTCTGTCAGGTAAAACCAGAATAGTACAAGATGAGCTTTTAAAAGAAATGAGTCTAGCTAGTAATAATATGGATTATGAACGTGCAGCTATATTTCGTGATCGTATAAAATCTCTTAATCATATTCAAACCAAACAAAGTGTTACTTTAAATAATATTAAAGACTGTGATATTATTGGCATAAATAGAGATAACAATTATGCCTGCATAGAAGTATGTTTCTTACGAAATGGACAGAACTTTGGTACTAATTCCTTTTTCTTTAATGATATTGAAGAGCAAGAAGACAAAGAAATAATTGAAAATTTCTTAAGTCAATTTTATTGCCAACATTTTCCCCCATCTCTTATTCTTATTCCTACACAAATAGATAATCTTAACCTAATTACAGATGCATTAGATAAACTACATAACAAAAAAGTTGCAATTGAAGCTCCAATACGTGGAGAAAAAAAAGACATAGTAGATAATTTAAATCAAACTGCCGCAACTAGTTTAAGAAAATACTCAATAAAGCAACTAAAACAGGTACATATTCTAAAAAGCTTAAGTGAAACTTTTAATTTACCAAGTATAGTTTCTAGAATTGAGATTTATGATAATAGCCATATTTCAGGGACAGATCGTATTGGTGTAATGGTTGTAGCGGATAGAAATGGTTTTAGAAAAGACCAATATCGTAAATTTAATATAAAATCATCTAACTCTAGCCTAGAAGATGATTATGCAATGCTTAGTGAGGTTCTCGACAGAAGAATAAATAACTTACTCACTAAATATCCCCAAAAAATACTAGGTGCTTGGCCTAACCTTATGCTTATTGATGGTGGAGCTGGTCACTTATCAACCGCAATCCAGATATTAGATAAATACAATCTATTAGATCAAATTTCTTTAGTTTGTATTGCAAAAGGCAAAGACCGCAATGCAGGAAAAGAAAGATTCTTTATGCCAAATAGAGCTGAATTTACTTTACCTCGCACCTCTCCTCTTATGCACTACTTACAAGTACTTCGTGATGAAGCTCATCGCTTTGCTATAACATCTCATCGTAACAAAAGAATAAAAAATACAACTAGCTCTATCTTAAATAAAATTCCAGGCATTGGTAAGAAACGTAAAACCGACCTACTAAAACATTTTGGTTCTGTACAGGCATTGGCAGATGCCTCAAAAAATGATATATGCAAAGTAAATGGCATTAATCAGAAAACAGCTGAGATTATTTACCAGTTCTTTAGGGAGAATTATTAAAATGAATTCTAAGAATAACTCTTCTATACACTCATCAGAACCAATATATGCTGGGATTAGTATTAGATTTCTTGCTAGTGCCGTTGATGGATTGATTGCTACTATACTATTTCAACCAATATACTATTTACTAAAAATAAAGATACCTCACCTAACTAATAAAGAAATTCTTGCAAATCCTTATATATTATATGATTTATCTTTAAAATTCCTTGGTTTAACCGTATTTCAATTCTTCTTTATTATGTTGCTTACTTTACCTTTCTGGATTCGTTATGGTGCAACTCCTGGAAAAATGTTGTTCAAAATAAAAATTGTCTCTAATACTGATTTAGGAAAGATAAGCATTAAACAGTCTATTTATCGCTATCTTGGATATTTACTATCAACACTACCACTTGCTCTTGGTTTTGTCTGTGCTGATTTTGATAAAAAACGCCACCGAACTTTACATGATAGAATTGCAAATACCGTTGTTATAAAATTAAAAAATAGAAATTATCTCTAAGACAATTCTATTCATTAATGAACAATTTTATTTTGATTTATATTATTTGCTTTTATTGCACTTAAGTTTGATGATGGCTCATTATGATTAATTTTTTGCTCTAATCTTATTGCCTCTTCTTGCAATTGACCATTTTTAGCAGCCTTACTTTTAAAATCACTACTTACAGGTGGCAATTTATTATCTGGAATCTCTATACCTTTTACAATTTGTATTAATTGCTGAACTGCCTCTTTAATTGAAGCCAACAAGCCATTTGCAAGCTTATTAAGACCAGATAAAGCTGCAACTAATAAGTGCATCGGATCTTTATCGTTTGACACTTTCATTTCGGCAATATCTTTTAGTCCAGCATCTACTGCTATTCTTATATTTTCTAAGAGACCTTTTTGTTGATCAGCCTCATCGCCAAAAATCAATGAAAGTACTTTATTGGTACGATACGAATCATTATCTAATTCTGCCATAAAAACACAATTACCTAAGTTACGATTAAGTAATTATGCAGCGTAATTATTAATTTTTTATTAATTAGCAATATTTATTATGCAAAATTATTTAGAGACTACTACGCAACATCCACGCAGTTTTACGATGTTCACGCATTCTGTTTATCATATTATCAACTATTACTTCATCTCCATTTTTCTGAGCAATTTCAAGACATTGTTGCAATGTATCACAAATTTTCTCATTATCTGTAAGTAAATCCTTTACCATTTCGCCTGATTTTTTATCAAAATCAGCAGGTTTAATTTTTGTGTTTTTAGAAAAATATTCAAAACTACCAGGTGCCTTTACCTTAATTGCTCTAATTAGTTCAGCTGTTTCATCTATATTAAGTGCCAAAGCATTATATTGTTCTTCAAACATCAAATGCAAAGTTTTAAAATTTTCTCCCTCAACATTCCAATGATAATTCTGGGTTTTTAAATATAGGGCATAAGTATCTGCTAAAACTTTCTTAAGTGCTTCTGCAACAGAATTATTTTTTGCTTTAGACATTTTACTTCCTCCAAAATTAAGTTCTTATTTATTTAAAAATATAATTAATAAAATACAACTTCTATCTAATTAATCAAATTATAAAGATGTTACTAAATTATTTGTCAAGTATATATAGTCTGCCGTGAAAAAGTCTACGAGCCACTCTTAGATTAGGCTATATAATAT
>CAZTUN010000097.1:0-6229 GCA_964616845.1 uncultured Rickettsiales bacterium
TATTAAGCCAAATGGTTGAGAACAACCCAAGTAATGCAGGTTATGTTGCAGCAAATTATACTAAGCTATCTGCAATTGTTTTTGCATCTATAGTACTTACAAATATTATAAATAAGGCTAATATTAGTCAATATCTCAATAAAGAAGAGCAAGCTCAAAAAATAGAACAATCAAAATTCTATTTGCAAAATTTAATGCCAGAGGCTGGATATATAATTAGTGTTATTGAATCATATTTATAAAGAATAGTCCGATAATTTATTTAACAAGATTATAAACTATCGGACTTGTAATTTATGAATAGAAATTATGCTATTTTTTCAAGAACTTTTTGTTCAGTAGTATTTTGGTTATGTGCTTTGCGTTTTTTGCTTTTTACTCGACCATTTGCGGTTGCTCTTTCAAAGCGGGCTTTCTCTGGATTCCAAGTGTATTTATAAGTTACAACCTTAGTTTCAGTAATGTGGACATCTCCGTTAGGCATTTGCATTATATCAGCTCCCTTATGAAGGGCGTCGTTTATTAGATTTGCAGACTTGCGTACATAATTACTATCATTGACAAGATCATCCTCTTGCTCTGCCATTTGAGGAAGATTCTTGATAAAATTTAATATAGATGACATAAAATATTCCTTATTTTTTTTGCTGAAATTAGTGAAAAACATTTAATCTGACTAACTTAGCGTAACTTCTACACAATAAATGTTAACAAATACTTAACAAAAAGAAAATTTTTACAATTTTCTTACAAAATTATTAAGGAATTGTTTCTAGCATATGTAGCTAATAGTGACTATATATTTTCTTTATATTGAAAAAATATTTGGTTAGTGGGATAATCATAAAGTTAATTTATGGATAAAATAACTTAGAGTTGGATAATTAAAATTTTATCTAGGTAAAGTATATGCTTACTTCTTTTGAGTTAGAAGATCTTGCCTATATAGTGAAAAATGGTGGAGAAAATTTAGAAATAAATGTTCCAGATGAAGATGGTTGGCTTTTACTTCACTCGGCATCTTATTATGGGAATCTTTCTATAGTTTCCTATATCATGAATCATGAAGTAAATCTTGAAGCAGTAATTCCTGGAGTTAATATGACAGCTTTGCTTCTAGCGGCGATGTCAGGTTTTTATGAGATAGTACAAGTTCTTTTAGAAAATGGTGCAAATGTTAATCACGTTGATCACATGGGAAGAACTGCTTTGCATCTTACAAATAGTGGAAAAGTTTGTGAAATATTACTTAAAAATGGTATAGATTATAATTTAAAAGATTTTAGTTCTGTTTATATTGGAGAAACTGCTTTAGAGGCGGCAATAAGAGAAAATAAGATTGATGTTATATCGGCTATAAAATCTTATATTATGGATCTTGGGCAAGGATAGCTTATTTTTTGCTAGCGACTTATTAGAGTATCTCAATATAAATGAGGTTTTAGTGTTCAGCGTAATTCAATAATCTTAGTAATTTAGCAAGATTGTTTTATTTTAACAAAGTCTTCCAATATTTTTTCAATGTTATTAATATTAAGAGGTTTGCTAATATATCCATCCATATCATAGATTAAACATTTTTCTTTATCTTTTTGCGTTGTAGATGCTGTGGTTGCGATAATAGGAGTACGCCTATTTAATAAAGATTTTTTTTCTAAATCTCTAATTAATTGACTAGTCTCGTATCCACTAATTTCTGGCATTTTAATGTCCATAAAAATTAGATCATAGTCATTAGTTTGGTATAAATTAATTGCATCGTAACCATTGCTAGCAGTATCAATCTTGCAACCGAGAAATTCTAGTATTGCTCTGCTAATTTCTCGGTTAGAGCTATGATCATCAACCACCAAAACTCTAACATCATTAAATTTGTTAGTTGTTAAACTCAAAGTTTTTGTACCCATATTATGCGGTAGTTGGATTGGCTTTAGCGACAGCGTTTGCAATAAAAGCTTGTAATTTTTCCATTGCTCTAGTTTCAATCTGTCTAATTCTTTCACGAGAAACATTATAAGAACGACTTAAATCATCTAAGGTTGCTTGAGTTTCATTTAAGCGGCGTTTTAATATAACGTCTTTCTCACGATCGCTTAAAGTTGCAAAAGCTAAATCAAATAGTTTGCGCTTATAATTCATTTCATTTTTTCTGATAAGAGCTGATTCTTGGCTTTCATCATTAGATTTTATAATATCTATTATTTCACCGCCATCTTCATCAGATTCAGAAATATATGAATTTAAAGATTTATCTGCTTGGCTAAGTCTGCTATCCATCTCAATAACTTCTTGATGATTAACATTTAGTCTTTTTGCGATTTCAGAAATTTCTTCGTTATTTAAGCGAGAATTATCAACTTTATGGAGTTGCTTTTTTATCTTGCGCAGACTGAAGAATAATTTTTTTTGAGCAGCGGTAGTGCCTATTTTTACTAGCGACCAAGAATGTAATATATATTCTTGAATAGATGCTTTTATCCACCACATTGCATAAGTAGATAATCTAAAGCCTAAATTAGGATCAAATCTTTTTACCGCATGCATTAAACCTATATTGCCTTCAGAAATTAACTCTAATAATGGCAATCCATAGCCCTTAAATTTATGAGCAACTTTTACTACTAGGCGTAAGTGGCTTTTTACAAGTAAATGTGCTGCGTTAATGTCTTGGTTTTTTATCCATTTATTAGCAAGGTCTACTTCTTCTTCTTGAGTTAGGTAAGGAAGCTTGCTTATTTTATCTAAATAAGAAGATAATGCAGAATCACTAGATAAGACTGGTAACTGATCTTTTACAATAAGTTCATTTGTCATAATCTTTATATATTCCTCCTAAAAAAACGTAAAGATCTAGTTTTTTTAACGCAGACAAAATAACACATTAGCTTACCATTTGCAATTAATATAAATATTTTTCTTATCTTGAATATTTATATAATAATGCAATATATTAGCTTTTATTATCCTTAAGGCGTAATAAATTAATTAGGTTACTAATATCCTGTGGAAGTGGTATTTCAAATGCCAAATTAGTTTTTGTAATTGGGTGCATAAAAGACAGATAGTAAGCATGCAATGCTTGGCGATTAAATTCAATAATAGTTTTTTGAATTTCTTCAGGAAAGAGAATGACATTTCTTTTTAATGATTTTATACCATATACTTGATCGCCTATGATGGGATGATTTATATGAGTAAGGTGGACTCTTATTTGGTGGGTTCGTCCAGTTTCTAGTTTGCATTCTACTAAACTTGCAGCATTATTACAAAAAGTTTCTTTTACAACGTAGTTAGTTAGTGCGTTTCTAGAGTTTTTTGCTGTTACAGTCATTTGTACCCTATTTATAGGGTGTCTACCAATTGGAGCGTTTATAGCTCCTTTTATTGGCTGAGGAAGTCCATAACAGAGAGCTAAGTAATGACGTTTTATATTCCGCTTGGCTAGATCTTCAGAAATTATTTGATGAGACTTATCATCTTTTACTATGAGCATTAGACCGCTTGTATCTTTATCTAATCTATGAACGATTCCAGGACGATCATTGCCGCCAATACTAGATAAGTTTGTTTTAAAGTGATGAATTAAAGCATTTGCTAAAGTATTGTTTTTATTACCAGCTCCAGGATGTACGGTAAGTCCAGATTGTTTATTTATAACAGCAAGATGCTCGTCTTCATAAATTATTTGCAGAGGAATTTCAGTTGCTTCCATATTAGTATTTTCAGGAGGCGGAATTATTACAGTAAAATGATCTGTTAGTTTGACGTTATATGAACAATCGGTTATATTTAGTCCGTGTTTTAAAACGTTGTTTTGGCGGATTAGTTCTTGTGCTTTAGTACGAGATATATCCAAATTATTAGCGATAAGTTTGTCAAGTCTTATCCCATCATCATCGTTGTTAGGCAATATATCAAGTATCTTATTTTCCATAGGTTTATGACAATAGCTAAGAGTTAACAATATGACAACAGAAGATAAGCAAATAGTAATTTTAAGAAAAGTAGTAAAAATACTAGGAATTATACTTATTTTAGGAACTTGTTTAGTTTTTTCTTTAGCATTAAATAAATTATTAAATAAACATCTAGTTAAAAATAAGAATGATCAGGATATTAAGGGATTTAGCGAGAAAAATGAATCTAAATGTAGCAATGGTGAGGTAAGTATTGCCAATCTTCCTGATGGTGAAATTTCCTCTGTTTCTTACGATCATGGTAAGTTAATCTTAATTATCAAAAAAAATGCTAAATATGCCAGTGTAGCAGTAATTGATGTTTGTAATGGTTCTTTATTGCGCAATATAAAGTTATAATCAAGCTTATGCAAGGTAATGGCTATAAAGTAAAAAATCCAAGAATACTCAACCATTGGTTGAACATAGAGCGATTTATAAAACTTAAATGTTGCAAATTATTAAAAAATTAATATAATATGCGTCGAGTGACAAATTTTTGCGTCACAGTAATAAATTTGCTGTTAATTACTATTTTCATAAAAATGATATAAGGTTAGAAAAATATGCCAGAGATAGTTGACATTAGGTTTCCTGAGGGAGATAGAAGTAATCCAATTACTAAAATAGTAAAAAATTCCTTTTTGGAAATCGATGGTTTGCCGTTGTTAATAACTGATAGTCAGTATTATGGTTGGGCAAGTAACGCCGATGCCACTCGATTTTCAGGAGTTTTTGGTGCGTTTGATAAGACAAAGTCTTGGCAAGATAGATTAACAAGTTTGCCTGAAACTTATAAAGATTTTGGTGATATTAATACTGCTAAGGTTTTATTAGATGTAGAATATAACGATTCGCCACAGACAACCTACGCAGTGCCATTAATTGAGTTATTAGTGCAAAGGAATATGTTTTTAGCAGCTAATTATCTAATAAGTCATCCAGCATTTAATGTAGCGGTTAAGTTTGAAGAACTTGAGGAAGGTGATAAAGTAGTAAATTTATTACCAATGTTAGTGGCTCAATATAAAGAAGTTTATAAATACGATATTGGTGGAATAGAACATTCTCAAGATAAACACGCTAAAATAAAAACAGATGCTTTGAGTATGATATATGAGTCGATTAGAACTTTACTTACTAAAAATAAGGAAGCCATATCAGCTGGTAAACACTATGGTTTGCTACAACTAACAGAAAAAGAGTTAAAATATATACAAGCGTCTCTCAAACGTATTGATCATAAACACGCTGAAGTTTCTGAACAATCAGCTAAAGCAGACATTGTCTTTACCGATACTACAATGTTTGCAAAAAATCTTAGTCCTCGAGGTCAAGGAAGGCAGGTGGCTACAGAAGAGAAGACACTATTACAATTAATTAATGGTTTTTCTGAATCCCTAAAGATATGTGTCAAACCACCATTAGATCAAGCTGAAGCTGTTGTTTCTCCTAAGGTTAAAGGAGAAAAGAGCACAGCCGAGCAACCTTCTGCTGCAAAGGCGGCAATATCTCGTCGAGGTGCTCAAGCAGATTTATTATCTGCTATAAAGCCAAGTGGTGCGGCTTTTGATGGTGAAGAAGGCAGTGCTTTAGAAATAAAAGAAATAGAAGGTATTCTTGCTAGCAGAGGTTCAAGACTTTCTTTTAAAGGTGGTGCTGTAAAGCCAAAACTTGAAAGGCAAGGTGCAAGTACAGATCTTAGTGGTGCAGCAGTTACTCCATTTGGTGGTAAAGCAAGGTCGTAATATTTTTTAGGGTTGGTAATTTTTATACAAACTATTATAGTTGTGATATGATATTACTAACCCTTTAATATAAAATATTATGCGCAAAGAAGATGTTGATATTATTTTCTCAATCTTAGAAAAGAAAAATCCCTCACCAAAGACGGAATTAGAATATATAAACAATTATACTTTATTAGTTGCAGTAGTTTTATCTGCGCAAGCAACTGATAAAGGTGTGAATAAAGCAACCAAAGCTTTATTTAGTATAGTAGATACCCCAGAAAAAATGCTATCTTTAGGCTTAGATGGATTAAAGCAATATATAAAGACTATAGGGCTTTATAATTCAAAGGCTAAAAATATAATTAGCTTAAGTAGTGAGTTGGTAAATAAATATAATAGTAAAGTTCCACAAAACTTTGCACAGCTTAAATCTTTGTCTGGAGTAGGAAGTAAAACAGCGAAAGTAATACTTAATTGTGCATTTGGTCAGCCAACTATTGCCGTAGATACTCATGTTTTTAGAGTAAGTAATAGGATAGG
>CAZTUN010000097.1:6239-6683 GCA_964616845.1 uncultured Rickettsiales bacterium
GTAAAGACTAAAACTCCTAAAGATACGGAAGAAAAATTATTAAAAGCAATACCAAAGCACTGGCATATGCATGCCCATCATTGGCTGATATTGCTCGGACGTTATATATGCAAGGCAAGGAAACCAGACTGTAATATATGTGAAATTGCCAATTTCTGTAGTTATAATAAGACGCATAATATAAAAAACACCTAAACTCATCATTTAGGTGTTTTTTATAGTGGGTAACTTTTCCCCTTTTATCTATTACCCACATAGAAGGGATTATAATGATTAATTATTAACAGATAGTTAATAAAATTGATAAAATTAAAAATTTTATAATAGGAAAAAGTTCTTAAATAGCAGTTTTATTGACTTTAAATAGATCACTTGCCAAGTATAATGATCCAGTGCAGATTATTTTTCCTGCTGGTTTATGATTAATTATATGCAAAATAGCTT
>CAZTUN010000098.1:0-6673 GCA_964616845.1 uncultured Rickettsiales bacterium
CTTATCACTTGCAGCATCTTTAGCACCAATTTTTTTTATAAAATATTTATCCCAACCCAAATGGCTAATTTCTTTTCTTAAATTATAACCAGTTTTATTACTTACAACCGCCAAGTAAATTCCTTTATCTTGCAATGATCTAATGTTTTGTTCTGCCCCTTCAAAAGGTTTCAATCTTTCAATATGTATTGATTCAAAATGTTTTAAATATATCTCACCAGCTTTTTGCCATTCATCACCAAAAACTTCAGGAAATGAATCTCTTAGCGACTTATGTACTTTACGTTTGGCCTCTTCTAAAGTCCAAGGCTTTTTCTTCATATAATTAAATGTCTCTACCAGTGATTCATGTATCACTGGCCAGCTATCAACCAAAGTATTATCCCAATCAAATATTATTGCTTTAGGTCTTTTGATATTTAAATTAGCATGCATAGTATTTTCTTAAGCAACTTGTTTAGTTATAAAATCATTATATAGAGTGATTAATTTTCTTGTTATATTGCCAACCTTACCATCATAAACTTGCTTACCATCAATAATAGTAACTGGCATAACATATTTTGTAGTCGAAGTTATAAATACTTCCTGCGCAGAAAATAATTGCTCTTTAGTAAATTTCTCTTCTTTAACAACAATATTATTTTGTTTACATAAATTAATTACATTCTTACGCGTTACTCCTCCTAGTATTAAGTTACTTAATGGATGAGTATGAATTATACCATTATAATCTACTATAAAAACATTAGATGAACTTGCTTCAGTTACAGTATTATCCTCTTCTATTAATATAGCCTCTATTGCATCATTTTGCGCAGCCTCTTGTCGAGCCAATATATTTGGTAATAACGATACAGTCTTTATATCACGTCTCTTCCATCTCATATCAGGATAGGTTATAACCTTAACTCCCTTTTCGTAATCTTGTTTGTTGGCAACATTAATTTGCATATAAGTTACAGTAAGCACAGGCGGAACAGTATCTTTTGGGAATAAATGATTTCTAGGAGCAACACCCCTAGATATTTGCAAGTAAAAAGCTCCATCTTTAGCATGATTTTTTATCATTAATTGCTTAAGAATTTTCTCTATTTTATCTTTATCGACATGATAAGAAATTTTTAGTTCGTTAAGCGAACGTTGAAATCTAATCATGTGATCAGAAAAATTTATAATGATAGAATTTTTAAATGAAATTACTTCGTATACACCATCTGAGAATTGATTCGAGCGATCCTCTATATGAACCTTGGCATCTTCATGACTTACATAATCACCATTAACATAGCTTATTTTACTCATATACAATTCCTATAACCTAAAAATATCAATATTTATAAACTAAAATTAGTTTCTTACTCTTCATCATCTTCAGCGACATTACCCTCACTGCCATTATGAATACTAAGTAATTTTAGCTTTCTATGAAATGCGGAACGCTCCATTCCTATAAATGAAGCTGTTTTAGAAATATTGCCATTAAATCTATCTAATTGCGCTTTCAAATATTGCTTTTCAAATAATTCTCTAGCAGAACGTAACGATAAGCCCATCATACTAACATTTAAGTCTATGCCTTTTTTAGATGAAGAACGTTCTAATATATCAGAAGGAAGCATAGATGCAGTTAGAGGATCGGAACTTCCCCCTGGCGCCATAATGAGCAGCCATTCAACTAAATTTTTTAGCTGCCTAACATTTCCTGGCCAATCATATATTTCTAAAGCAGTAATTAATCCATCATCAACTGGGCGAGAATTTATACCTAAAGACTTTGCACATCTTTTTACAAAATATTTTACTAATAAGGCAATGTCATCTCTTCTTTCTTTCAAAGGCGGTATTTTTATCGATACTACATTTAAACGATTATATAAATCTTCGCTAAATTTCCTATTTTCTATTTCATTACGTAAGTCTTTATTAGTTGTAGCAATAATTCTTACGTCAACATTAATTACTTTACTTCCGCCAACCCTTTCAAAACCATTACTTTGTAACATTCTTAGAATTTTTCTTTGAACATTAACTGGTAAATCCGCAACTTCATCTAATACTATAGTTCCACCATGAGCCTTCTCAAATAAACCAACCTTACTTACAGAAGATTTATTTAACGAAACCTCCTCTTTACCAAATAATTCTACTTCTAAATTATCAGGATTAATATTACCAATATTTGCTAAAATAAACGAACCTGTAGATCTCTTGGATCTTTGATGAATCATTCTGGCCGTAATCCCCTTACCAGAACCCGGTTGTCCAGAAATAATTACCCTACTTTCAGTAGGAGCAACTTTTAATATTGTTTCTGCTAAGTGTACAATAGCAGCAGACTTACCAACCAATTGGTTTTCATATCCACTTTTACTTTTTAACTCTTGATTTTCTTGATGTAACCTATTGACCTCAATTGCAGTTTTTGCAATTCTAATTAACCTATCTTCTTTAAATGGTTTTTCTATATAATCATATGCACCCAGTTTAATAGAATTGATTGCAGCCTCAATACTACCATGACCACTAATCATAACTACAGGAAGATTAGGGTATTTTCTCTTTAATACTTCTAATATACCAATCCCATCCATCTGGCTACCTTGTAACCAAATATCTAAAATTACCAGTGCAGGAATACGCTCCTCAATCGCTGCAAAAGCCGTAGAGCTATCCTTAGCAGTGCGTGGATTAAACCCCTCATCTGACAATATATCAGAGACTAAATCTCTTATATCCGCTTCATCATCTACTATCAAAACATCATAAGCCATTGATTTTACCTAAATTTTTCCAAAAGTTTACTAACATAATGTCTATAGTTTATTAGATATACAATATACCTAATAAAATCGCCTCTAATGGTTAACATAAAAATCCACAGTTACGCAAGCACCAATATTATTATTATTGTTAGAAAATGAAATAGTTCCTTTATGATCTTCTATAATTTTTTTTACTATAGCAAGGCCAAGACCAGTTCCTTTACTTTTTGTCGTCACGTAAGGCTCTGTTAATCTATTCATCATGCTAACGTCAAAACCCTTACCGTTATCCGATATTTTTATACGACAAATTTTGTTTTCTATTATTTCTAGTGTAATTTTAATTATACCTTGTTCTAATAAAACATTATCTTTCCTTGCCTCTTCTATTGCTTCTTCTGCATTTTTTATTAAATTAATAAACACACGAGAAATTTGTCCAGCATCCCCATTTAAAACAATCGATTCTTTAGGTATATTGCTAGATATAATTATATTTTCTGCTAAAGATTTTCTTGAAAAAATTATCTCATTAATCAATGAGCATATATCATAATCACGGAATATTGGCGCAGGTAATCTTGCAAAATTAGCAAATTCTTCAACCATTTGACCAATATTATTAACATTATTTGCTATTGTTTTTATATATTTTTCAAAATTAGCTTTATCCTCAACTTGCCCCAAGAACTTACGATTTAGTCTTTCAGTTGCCAATAATATTGGAGTAAGCGGATTCTTAATTTCATGAGCAATTCTTCTTGCCACATCAGACCAAGCTGCCCATCTTTGCGCTGAAGCAAGTTCAATACGCTGCTGCTCTAATTGTTCAGCCATTTTATTGAAAGCTATACCCAATGCGGTTATCTCATCTTTCTTATTATCTTCATTAACCCTAACACTTAAGTCACCTTCCTTAACCTTCCTAGTTGCAAACAACAGATCTTTTACAGGGGTTACTAGATTTACTGCAAATGAAAGAGCCCCTAGCATTACTACTAAAAGAAGAAGTAAAGACATTATAATAAAAACGATAAGAAACTTAACTTGTAATTTTGATATATTTTTTTTAGAAGCGCGATATTGATTTGCCGCGCCCTTAGTTAATTCTACATAATTTATAATTGAAGGATCAACTAATCTTCCAACTAAAAGATAGGCATCTAAAAAATTATCTAATCTTACTAAGGCTCTGACTCTATAATTTCCTTCATCATGTAATATTACAATATTTCCCAAATCGGCACTATGAAAATCATCTTCAGATGGCGCATCGGTACTTATAGAAAAAGCTAAATCACTCCGTGCAATTATATGCTCTCTGGTAAAAACTACCACTTCAGATAATGATCCTTTAGCTAAACCTGAAACTACCTGATTAAATAATTTATTATTACTATTTAGTAGTGCAGCCGAACTACTAATATCATTAGATATACTACGAATATCTTCTTTAATAATATTTTTATGATCCTCAAGATAACTTTCAGCAATAACTACCGATCCATCTATTGCTGCACCAACTTTATCATCAAACCAAGACTGAATTCCTATATTAAAAAACAATACAGAGAACACTGCCATTACTGTAGTTGGAACAATGGCAACTAACGAAAACATTATTACTATTTTAGTTTGTAAGAAAGACCCGACTATACCCTTTCTTCTTTCTTTATAGAGCCTAAATAATCTCGATCCTATAATGAGGATTAAGCATATAACTAAGAATATATCTAGATTTATCAATAACCTTATTTTGCTAAGACTAAGCGAACTAAGCTCATCTGTACTGGTAATATAACAATATGTTAATATAATGGAAAATAATATGCACAAGCCAAGTATAGCTGCAACAAAATTACCTTTGCTTATTTTTAAGTTTTTTACAATTCTCAACATTTGAAGAATCTTTTAACCATATCTCTAACTTTATTAGGATCTAATTCTTTATTTACCTTAGATCTAAATTCTGCAGAAGATGGCATGCCACTACTGTACCACCCCAAATGCTTACGTGCAAATTTTACACCAACATCTGCTCCATAATGATCTAACATTTCATCATAATGTTCAATTATCACCTCTGCTTGCTGCTCTAAGGTTGGATCTGATAATTTTTCACCTGTTTTTAAATAATGAGCTGCTTGCGATATAATCCAAGGTTTACCATAGGCTCCCCTACCTATCATAACACCATCTGCTTTAGATTTAGTTAAAGCATTATCAATATCTGCAAATGTTTTAATATCTCCATTAGCAATGACTGGAATATTAACGGCTTCTTTTACTTTACTAATAAATTCCCAGTCTGCTGTTCCATTATACATTTGCGCACGAGTACGACCATGAATTACAATCATCTTTATTCCAGCCGCTTCAGCCTTTTTTGCAATAGAAGGTGCATTTAAATTATTATGATCCCAACCCATACGCATTTTCAAGGTAACTGGTATTTCTACAGAATTTACTACAGATTCAATTATTTTTAGAGCTGTACATTCATCTTTCATTAATGCAGACCCAGCATAACCATTAGTTACTTTTTTTACTGGACAGCCAAAATTAAGATCAATAATTTTAGCTCCTAAATCTTGATTTAGCTTAGCTGCTTCAGCCATAACATCTGGTTCATTTCCCGCAAGCTGCACAGAAGTCATATCTTCATTTTCTGATATTTCACATTTCATCATGCTTTCTCTAGTCTGCATAATCATTGCTCGACTTGCTATCATTTCAGATACTAGCAATCCTGCTCCGAATTTTTTTACCAATCTACGAAAAGGCTTATCCGTAACTCCAGACATAGGAGCAAGTATAACTCTATCTTTTAACTCTATATTACCTATCGTTATTGTCATAAAATTTGCTAAAACTTGTTTTTATTTGATAATTAAGTTATATAAAGCAAACATCTTTAAATTTCCACCATAATAATTATTTTTATATGCAAGAAAACCAGATTATATGCATAATAGTTAGCGCAGGCAATAGCAAAAGAACCAATTTATCCATTCCTAAGCAATATTATCATTTAAATAATCACCCTATCTTACGTCATAGTGTTCTGGCTTTTAAACAACATCCTTTAATTTCTAAAATACAAGTTGTATATGATCCACGCCATCTAGAACTCTATAATCAGGCAGTTGGTGATCTAGATATTTTACCACCTGTAGCTGGAGGAGAAACTAGAAGTCAATCAGTACGCAATGGATTAAATGCAATTGCACAATATAATCCCAAATATGTTTTAATCCATGATGCTGCACGCCCTTTTATCGACAAAGAAACAATTACTAATGTTATAGATTGTTTACAAAAAAACGAAAGTGCAGTTCCTATAGTTGCAATTGAAGACACTATAAAATATTGCACCCACGACTTAATTAGTCATACAATTGATCGTAACAATCTATATCGCATTCAAACTCCTCAAGGATTTATTTTTAAACAAATTTTACAATTACATAATCAAAATATTGATAATACCATAACAGACGATGCTAGTTTATATGAAAAATCTGGCAAGAAAATTTATACCACCAAAGGATCAATTTTAAATTTTAAAATTACTCGAGATGACGATTTAATTATGGCTAAAAAAATTATGAGTATACCAAAAATAAGAACTGGAATTGGCTTTGATGTCCATGCTTTTTGCAAGGCAAAACAACAAGAAAATAATTTTATTACTCTTGGCGGAGTAAAAATTCCTTACAACTTGAGCTTAGAAGGTCATTCTGATGCAGATGTAGTATTACACGCAATAACTGACGCACTACTTGGTACCATTTCTGCTGGAGATATCGGGTTACATTTTCCACCTAGCGAGCTCAAATACAAAAATGCCAACTCGCAAATATTTTTAGAAAAAGCCAATCAACTTCTAAAAGAAAAAGATGCCACTA
>CAZTUN010000099.1:0-6420 GCA_964616845.1 uncultured Rickettsiales bacterium
AAAAATATGATGTTAAATCTGCAATAGGCTTTAAGCAATATTTAGCTAATAAAAAGAACAAGCTTACAGGTGAGAATATTTCGAAGTCCTATTTACAGCATTGCACCTCGCATGTAAGAGAGATTTTTGAATGGTTAAGTAGGCAAAAGGGCTATGAAAGATACATTAAATACGATGACGCACAATACTTTAATCTTTCACGGAATGACCGTAATAGGGCGAGAGCTACCAATTATCAAGAAAGCTATACAATTGAAGAGGCTATAACTACTATTCGTAAAATGCCAGCTAGTAACCCTATCGAGGTAAGGAATAAAGCTATAGTTAGTCTTACGTTACTAACAACACCCAGGATAAGTGCCTTACAAACTTCTCGTATAGGATCAATCAAGTATTTTAAAGAATTTGATGCGTGGGCTTTTGTACAAAATCCAAATTATGTGGATACGAAATTTGCTAAGCATATAACTGCATTCTTCATAGGGCACTTACAAGATATATACGATAATGTTTTAAACTGGATTGAATACCTTAAGTCACAGGGATTTACTGATAAGTGTCCCTTATTCCCCAAAATAACCCCTAGCTTTACCATAGAAGGCCTACCTTGTTTGGTATTAGAAAAGGCGTTTATTAAATCCCAATCTACAATAAGAGATATATTTAAGGGTGCTTTTAGTAATAATAATATGCCGTATCGTAAGCCGCATACCTTCCGGCATACAATGACAAGAAAGATGATGCGAAGTGATAAATCACCTCTTTTAATTTCAACCTTAGCCCAGAACCTTGGGCAAGAAAAAGACCAAGGCGTTATAATAGAAAGTTATGGTACAAGCCCAGAGCATGAGAGGGCTAGAATTTTAAAGGAATTTGATTTAGAGTAGTTTTATAAATTTAAAGATGTAATGAATATGGAAGAGTTTTTTAGAAATTACCAGTATACCCTTTCTGCCTTAGGAGTATTAGGAACTTTTGCCGCTGTAGTTGTTGCTCTTGTTATTGCTTATAAAGAGCCAAAGCCAAGTGTAGAAGCAACCTTACAAATAAAATGCCATGGTGATTACTTTGGCGGAAGTTCTACACAGGATTTTTACTTTATTATAGCTTCGGTACTTAATACTGGCTCACACATCTTGGAAATTCACGAACATTCCTTTAGGAGCAATGAAGATATTAAATATCCACTCGATGCTATCCAAATAGACTACACGGACACACCTCAGTCATATGAAGAAATAGCCTATTACTATTACAATGAAAAAGGCGAAACTAAATGTTACTCCCCATTAACAGAAAAAATGAAAAACTATCCCGTTTGCATACAACCAAGACGCTCTGAAAGATTTTATCTTTGGGTAGTAAATAATGATGGCACAATATATGAAAATCCAGATTTATCAAACCTTAACCTTATATTAGATAATAAATATTTTTTTAAAATAAAGAATTCTAGGCAGTTTCAACAAGAGCTTAAGGAACTTACAACCAAGCTTAAAAAAGAATTCGAAGGCCGAAAAATCAAAGAGGTAATAACATGAAAGCAGTAATATTCGCACGTGTATCATCAAAAGACCAAGAAGACGGCCACTCACTGGATGCTCAAATTCAAAGCTGTTTTGAATATGCTATCAAAAAAAATTATAAAGTTATAGAACAATTCAGAGTAGTTGAAAGCTCAACCGCAACTGGTAGGCCAGAATTTACCAAAATGGTTAACTTTGTGCGAAATCAACGGGAAAAGATGGTGGTACTCTGCTACTGCGTCGATAGGCTACAAAGAGACTTTGATGAACAATATCTAGAATTACAAAAGCTCATCAAGCAAGGTAATATAGAAATTCACTACATTAAAAATGAGTTTATTGAACATAAAGATATGGATAGCTCAGAAAAATTTAGGAAAAACCTGGATGTCTTACTAGCCAATGACTACCGCAATAAAATTTCTGATAACGTAAAAAGAAGTGCAAAAAAGAAGCTAGATGAAGGTACTATCCTTGGAGATTCTCCGCTTGGTTATCTTAATAGCAGAAGAGTTGATAAGAAGAAAGAAAAGGTAGAAGTTTATATTGATCCCATACGTGGTAGCTTAGTTAAAAAAATGTTTGAAGAGTACGCAAGTGGTATGTACTCTATGAGTGAGCTACGTGATCTTATGACAGCTGAAGGGTTAAGGAGTAAGAAAGGCTATGCTATATCTAAAAGCCAAGTTGAAAAAATTCTGCAAAACCCTTTCTACTATGGTTACATGAAATATAATGACATTTTATATAAACATATTCACCCTGTTTTAATATCTAAAGAGTTATTTGATGAATGTAAGAAGGTTAGAACTGGTAGAAGAAAAAGTAAGTTTAAACGCACTGAAAAACCTTTTATTTTAAAGGGATTCTTAAAATGCCAGCATTGCCATTGCAGCTATAGCCCTGAACTAAAAAAGAGCAAATATGTTTATATGCGGCCTACAAAAAGTAAAGGTGAATGCTCTTATTGTTATCATCTTAGCGAAAAGAAAATACTTTCCCAAATTGAGGAAGTGCTAAAAGGTATGAAAATACCAGAGCATATTTTGGTAGACTTAAACGACGAATTAAGAAAAAGCTCTGATAAGGAACATCAGCACCAACTAGATGAAGGAAATAAACTTCAACTCCAAAACCAAACTCTCCAAACAAGGTCTAGGCGAGCAAGAGAGTTATTACTGGATAACATTATCTCAAAAGAAGAATATGATAGTATGATGGCTGAAATACAAGCAGAAAGGCATAATGTAGAAATTAGATTACAAAGATTAAATAATGCCGACAATCACTTCAATAAGTCTATTTCAACAATTTTTGCATTGGCTTCAAAAGCATATGATTTATTCAAAAGTTCGGAACTAGATGAAAAGAGGCGAATTATACTGATTTTGTTTCCGAACTTGGAAATAAGTAGCGAGAAACTAGTATTTAAGCCAAGGAAACCTTTTGATATATTCTTAAATATACCTGAACGTCTAAAGTGGCTCCCCGGGCCGGACTCGAACCAGCGACCAATTGGTTAACAGCCAACTGCTCTACCACTGAGCTACCGAGGAACGTAGGTAAAATATTAAAAAGAGAGATGAGCTTATAGCAAATAATTTTTGCAAATGCTAGTACTAATTTAATATTTTTATAAAAAATAATTAAACCACTTTAACGCTAATTTGGGTAAACTTTATATAGTTAATAAAAATCAACGATTTAAGCCAATCTTAAGCTATTATAAGCAGATATTAAACCTTGCTTGGCTATATATTATACTGTAATAAAAAGCTAATTATAACTTTATAATTAGAGCTATTCCTTAAATGCTAAATCATCATAATAATATGATTAATAAAAAGAATATATGCTTTGTTGGAGCAGGAATTGTCTCGTTAGTAAGCGTTATAGATTTTATTGAAAAAATATCTGAAGCTGGACAATTTTCTAATTACAATATTTATATAATTGAAAAATCCAGTAATGTTGCATCTGGCATAAGCTTTGCTAATGGAGGAAATATTACCGCCATAGAAGGCTTAGGTAGCATTAGACCAAATAAAAATTTCTTTAGCAAACTATCCCCTAATTTAGAAGATTCTTGGTTTATAAACGCTGATAACTATACTAATGACCATGAAGAATTTTATAACAATGCAAAAATTTTAGCTAAACTTGGTAACTATAGCATAGAAAAATATTTAAAATTTTTTGCACAACACCCTTATATAGAAAAACAAAGTAAGTTTATTTATTGCAATAATAATAGCTTTTTACGTTTTTATAATGATAAAAATAAATTTAATGATGATATAAAATTTTTTAATCAAATTAACTTCCCTCCTATAACCCAACATCTCAATATTAATTTAAATTCTGAATATAATAAAGCTATTGCAACTATTGGCGGCTCTCTAGATGCTTGCGCTTTTAGCTTAGCATTAGCTAATTTATTAAAAGAAAAATACCAAGTTAATTTTATGTTTAACTGCCAAATCAAAGCATTTGAGTATAAAAATAACCTACTTGAAAATATAGTAATTATAGATAATCTTAAGCAAAGCACAACTAAGCTTAAAGTTGATCACTTAGTTATTTCAACTGGCTGCAATTTTGATTTGCTTAATAAATTAAATATTAACCTAGCTATAAAACCACTTGCTGGCTGTACTATAACCGTAGAAATTCCTAATAATTCTTGTGATAAAAATAAATTTGCCAAACCATTTAAACTTGTAACTAATGATGGTTTAATTGTTTTTTCTCCATTCTTGAGCGAAAACAAATTAAGAATTGGTGGATTATACTGGTATGATAAAGATGCAGATTGCTCAACTTCTTCTAAACTTGCCACACAAGGATTATTAAAATTAAAAAACTACCTAAAATCTATTTCATTTACAACATATCAGCACGCCACAATAAACAACTCATGGCAAGAATGGGTAGGATTTAGACCTTTTATGATAGATAACATGCCAATAATTGATCATTTGCCTAACTATAATAATATTTGGTTAAATATCGGTCACGGATCAGCAGGCACTTCATATGCTTTTGCTTGCGCAGATATTTTAAATAGTCAGATCATCAATTATTCAAAGCACAATAATTTTAATATAATAAATAGTAATAAATTAAAAATTAGATTTTAATTCATCTATTTCAAGCCACCTCACCTCACTATCTTCAATTTCTTTTTGCAATTGCGTTAGCTTGTTACTTGCATCAGCAAAACCATGAGGATCACGCATATAGAAATTTGCATCGGCTAATTTGTCTTGCAATAAATTTATTTCCTGTTCTAACTGCTTAATTTTTATAGGTAAATTCTCCCATTCATACTGCATTTTATAAGATAATTTCTTAGTTATATTAGTATTAGAACGAGTCTTATTATTATTTATATTATTATCTAGCTTAGGATTATTTTCTTCTGATTTAGCAGAAGCTATAATTTTATTTTTTGCAAATTCAGCATAGTCGCTATAGCCTCCAATATGAGCTTCAACAACCCCATCACCTTCAAATGCAACAATCTTACTTACAGTTTGATCTAAAAAGTCACGATCGTGGCTTACTACAATTAAAGTTCCAGTATAGTTAGCTAATACTTCTTCAAGCATATCTAAAGTATCCATATCAAGATCATTAGTTGGTTCATCTAATATTAATAAATTACCTGGATCTGCTAAAACTTTAGCTAGCATCAAACGATTTTTTTGCCCACCTGACAATGTACCAGCCATATCATGAGCCATTTTAGGATCAAATAAAAAGTCCTTCAAATAGCCACATACATGCCTACTTTTACCCATTACATTAATATAATCACCACCATTAGGACATAAATTTTCCCATAATGATTTATTTGGTTTTAAGCTATTTCTATTTTGATCAAAATAAGAAACAATCAGATTTTTTGCTGTAGAAATCTTACCGCTGTCTGGGATTAAATCACCTAATAGCAGCTTAAGAAAACTAGTTTTACCAGAACCATTATTACCAATAATACCAATTTTATCACCACGCATTATTCTTAAATTGAACTTATCTAGAATCAATTTATCATCAAATTTCTTACTAACCTTATAAAATTCTCCAATAATTCTTGCTGCCATTGCAGGTTCGATTGGATCTAACTCTATCTTACGCATAGTCTTATTAAATAAGGTTTTATCGGCTTTTAATTTTTCTCTCTCCTTTTTCATATCCTCTAAGCGTCGAACATTTCTTTTTCTACGTGCCTTTACCCCCCTACTTGCCCATTCTTCTTCGATAGCTAATATACGCTGACGATTACGCAGCTCACGCTCTTCCTGTTCAAGTAACTCAGTTGACCATTCATCAAAATATTTAAAACCCCTACTACAAACTTTTACTTTTCCTCGATCAAGCCAAAAAATCTTATTAGAAATATTACTTAAAAAAGCCTTATCGTGACTCACACATAAAATAGTTCCTGAATAATTATTTATATATTGTTCAAGCCATTCTATTCCTTTTAAATCAAGATGGTTAGTTGGCTCATCAAGCAATAATATATCTGGATTTTTTATCAGCTCACGTCCTAAAGCCGCTCTTCTAATTTGTCCTCCAGAAAGATCTTGCATTTTATCTTTTAAAAATAAATCAAGCTGACCTGCCATAATTTCAACTAAATATTTATTTTCTTCTGTTTGTCTTTCTTTATCTAAACCAGAAAGAATAAAACTTGCAACCGTATCTTCTTTTGCAAAGACAGGAACGTCTTGTTGTAAATAACCAATCGTTATACCTGACTCTTGCCATCTTTTTCCTCCATCCATCTCACGCGTGCCAGTAATAATATGCATAAGACTAGTTTTGCCTGCACCATTTTTTCCAACTAAAGAAATTTTATCATTCTTATGAATATTAAAAGACAAAG
>CAZTUN010000100.1:0-5739 GCA_964616845.1 uncultured Rickettsiales bacterium
CCAGATCCTGTAAGAGGTCTTGGTAATTTCTTGGTATTATGCGAAGTAAATAATCCAGATGGAACTCCTCATGAGTCAAATTCAAGAGCGCAATTACGTGCTATTTTGGAAGCTGGAGCTGATAAATCTGAACCTTGGGCTGGATTTGAGCAAGAATATACTTTATTTGAAGGCAGAAATCCTCTAGGTTGGCCTGAAAATGGCTTTCCTGCTCCTCAAGGACCTTATTACTGCGGAGTTGGTTCTGAAGAAATTTATGGTCGTGGCTTAGTTGAAGCACATGCTCAAGCTTGTTTAGATGCGGGCTTATTGTTTTACGGATTAAATGCTGAAGTAATGGCTGGACAATGGGAGTTCCAAATTGGTTATCGTGGTATTGACGGTGAAGATGCAGGAATTTTAAATGTAGCTGACCATTTATGGATTGCGCGCTGGTTATTACACCGTTTAGGTGAAGAGTTTGGTATCCGTGCATCTTTTGATAATAAACCTGTGAAAGGTGATTGGAATGGTGCTGGTATGCATACTAACTTTTCGACAAAAGATATGCGTAATCCTGCTAAAGGTCGTGCTACAATAGACAAAGCAATTGAGCTTCTTTCACAAAAACACCAAGAACATATTAGGTTATATGGTCACAAATTAGAAGAAAGACTAACAGGTCGTCATGAAACTTGTCATATAGATGACTTTAAATTTGGTACAGCTGACCGTGGTTGTTCGATCCGTATACCAAGATTAGTTGAGGTGAGTGGACATGGTTACCTAGAAGATAGACGTCCTGGAGCTAATTCAGACCCTTATTTAGTTGGTGCAAGACTATGCACAACAATTTGCCAAATAGATGAAAAGTTAATGACTTTCACTAGTTGGCCACGTAATGCTAGAAAAAAAGCATAAATTGTTTCTGATTTTTTGTTTAATAAAACACCCTCTAGATTTAAAAATTTAGAGGGTGTTTTTTATAAGAACTTATTTCTTTGCGTTTAGTAGTCTGCCGTGAAAAAGGCTACGAGCCACTCTTAGATTAGGCTATATAATATTTTCATGGGAAATAAATTATCAGAAATCAGCAGACTAAACTACAAAAGCTTGCAAAAGATTTTGTGGTGAATGCTTGTGAAAAAGTATAGTATTTTAATTTATTATAATCGCCATTACTAATAGATTATTTATAACTAGCTAAATGCAATAGCATCTTGAGCGGCTTTCATAAGAGCTTTGGCCTTATTGAGAGTTTCTTGATATTCGCTTTCTAGTTCAGAATCAGCTACAATTCCACCACCTGCTTGTACATATAATGTTTTATCCTTGATAAGACCAGTACGCAAGGTAATACAAGTATCCATACTACCATCTGCAGCAAAATAGCCAACACAACCAGCATAGAAACTGCGTCGTTCTGACTCTAATTGATCAATTAACTGCATTGCTCTAATTTTAGGAGCTCCACTTACAGTGCCAACTGGTAATGCAGAAAATAACGCATCAAGCGCATCAAATTTAGGATCAATTTCACCTTCAACATTAGATGAAATATGCATTACATGAGAGTAATATTCTATAATAAATTTTTCGGTAACTTTTACACTACCTGGTTTTGCAACTCTGCCAACATCGTTACGCGCTAAATCAATTAACATTAGATGCTCTGAAATTTCTTTTGGATCACTTAGTAAATCTTTAGATAATTCCTGATCCTCAGAATAATCTTTACCTCTTTTTCTTGTTCCAGCTAATGGTCTAATAGTAACTTTATTATTACGCAATCTTACCATTATCTCAGGACTAGAGCCAACTAATTGGAAGTCATTAAAGTCTAAGAAAAATAAGAAAGGTGATGGGTTTAATTGGCGTAGGCTTCTATAAAGAGCAAAAGGTGGTAGGTTAAATTTAGTTGAAAATCTTTGAGAGGGATCTATTTGAAATATATCGCCTGCCATAATATATTCTTTTGATTTAGATATAATATCAAAATATTGTTGCTTGCTAAGGTGAGGAGTAAATTCTAAATTAAGATTTTTTTCTTTGTTGGTAGCTTGATTAATTTCCCTAGATTCAATTTTTGTAATAAGGTTAGATATATCAGATTTTGCTAGATCAAATGCTTGCTCAGGCGACAAATTAGATTTTACATGTATTGTTCTAACTATATAAATACAATTAATTTCCGCATCAAATACTAAAACCATAGTAGGTCGCATAAACATACTAACAGGAATAGCTATGTTATCAGGATTACTATTGGGGATTGTTTTTTCAGTATAACGAATTGCATCATAAGACATATAACCAATTAATCCAGATGACATAGAGGGAAGCTCTTTTGGCAAGTCTATTTGCACTTCTTTATATAACTTTCTTAAGCAGGATAAAGGCTCTTCATTTTGTTCAATAAAATCTTTGCCGTCTTTTGCAATATAGGCTTTAGAATCATCTGAGCGAAATATAAGGTCAGGATTCATTCCTATGATAGAATAACGACTATTTTTATGTAAAATAACTTTATTAATTTCATCTTTATATTGCTCTACAGATTCAAGTAAGAAAAATGGATTTTTTCCATCCATTAATTTTAGAGCTACAGATACAGGATTATGATTTTCTGAACTAATTTTTTGATAAATAACTTGAGCAATTCCAGATTTATATTTTTCTATAAATGACTCTTTATCCAAAGAAAGTGACATTACTTATAATCCTTAGCAATATTAACAAAATTTTCTAAAATTTTATGCCCATATTCTGAGGTAATACTTTCAGGATGAAATTGTACTCCAAATACAGGATATTTGATATGTTCCATTGCTTGGATTACTCCATCATCTGAGGTGGCAGTAATTTTTAGGCAATCAGGTAGCGTGTTTTTCTCAACTATAAGAGAATGATATCTTGTTGCTTCAAAGAATTTTGGTACGTTTTTAAAAATTAGGCTATTTTCTAAATTTTGAATTTTGCTGATTTTAGCATGCATAGGTTTTTCTCCACGGATTACTCTAGCACCAAAAGCTTGCCCAATAGATTGATGACCCAAACAAACACCAAAAATTGGAGTAATTTCATGAAGGTTTTTTATTACATTTAAACAAATTCCAGCCTCGTCAGGAGTACAAGGACCTGGTGAAATAATAATACCCTTATAAGATTTGTTTTTTATTTCATTTAAAGAAATAGCATCATTGCGATAAACTTCTACATTCACTCCTATTTCTAATAGGTAGTGGTAGAGGTTATATGTGAAGCTATCGTAATTATCTATCAGTAAGAACATGTTTTTTAACAATATTTATTTAAAATTAGAATTGGGAGATTATACTTCAATTGGCTTAGCATAGCAACCAAGCAAGGCTATATCTTCTATATAATTTGCAATTTGTCCCATAACATTTGCCATAGCCCCAGTGTTTAGGCTAGAAATAAAGCTATCTACATAGAGAATCATATAATCGTAAGATTGAGTGGTTTTTGCAATTGAAAGACCATTTTTGCCAAATTGAGATATTATTGCAGATTGTGTAATATTTGATTTAATCTTGCATGCGATAATAGTAATATCGTCTGTAGTTTCTTCAACATCAGTCTGTGCTATAGCAAAGGCCGATATTTGATGTGAGGAGTTAGAATTTATAACTAAAGGAATGTGACCAAATATTTTAACTTTATCTTTGTATGAAATCAAACTGTTATTGGCAAGGTCGTTAACCCCAATAATTCCAACATGACAAGCTCGTTCAGTAGTAAATTTAATTACTTCCTCTGGAGTATTGAATAAAACTATAGGCATAAAATTGCCAAAATATTCTCTTGCTAGCCAATAAAAATCACGATTATTATTTTGTTCGTAAACTGCAATTGTAAGAGGTTGTTCGAGGTTTAGAGATGCAGATATTATACTTCGCCAAATTCTTTCGATACTACTTTCAGGATAGATGGGGTGTAAATGTGAAATTATAGATTTTACCATAGTTGCTTCACGGGCTGGACGTATAAAAGATTTTTGCTTAGTTTGTGCTTTTATTTTGCCAACATTATGAACAATAGTCATGCGTTCTTTTAGCAAATTGATTATTTGTCCATCAACCTTATCTATATCTTTACGTAAGGCTTGTAAAAGTTCTAAGTTATTACTCATAAATTAATTGCCTATGAAATTTTTTGATCGGTTAAAATAATAAATCTTTTTCAATCTGTAAATTCAATACTTTAGTTAAAGCTTTTGCTTTTATCATTGTTTCTTCCCATTCAAGTAATGGTATAGAGTCAGCAACTATGCCACCGCCTACTTGAAATTCAAATTTATTATTTTGGACTATAAGGGTTCTAATGACAACAGAAAGGTTGCAACTACCATCGCCACCAAAAAAACCAATTGCGCCGCTATATAATCCACGTGCTTGTTGTTCAAGTCGGCTACATAATTGCATTGCTTTTATTTTAGGAGCACCAGTCATAGAGCCTGGAGGAAAACATGATTTTACTACATCAAGGGTTGTTTTAGATGAAAGTTTTTTTGCCATAATGGTTGAGGACATTTGAAATATAGTTTCATATTTATCTATCTTAAACATGTCGTCAACTTTTACCGAGGAAGTTATCGCAGATCTTGATAAATCGTTACGCATAAGATCAACAATCATTAAATTTTCTGATCTATCTTTAGTACTGTTTTTTAAATTATTAAAAGATTCTTCGTCTAATTTTATATCATCAAAACGTGGAGCTGATCCTTTAATAGGGCGACTAACAATATTGCCTTCATTATCAATATTTAAAAACTGTTCTGGAGATGAAGAAATAATAGCCATTTCATTTATTTTTAAAAAACAGCTATATGGAGCTGGACTAATATTACATAGCTTTGCAAATATTTCAAAACTATCAACTATTGATTCAAAATTGCCGTAAAATTTTCTAGTGAGATTTGCTTGATATAAATCTCCAGCTTTAATTGCTTCTAAAATATAATTAACTTTTTCTAAATATTGATTTTTCGACATATTAGATTGTATATCTAATACTTTGATATCAATCTGATTAAGATGTGTTGTCGGCTCAGGAATGTGAGGATCTATATCCAAGCTATATAAAGTACAGATTTTATTACCATGATCGAAAACTAAAATATTAGCAAATTTTGTAAAATATAAATTATCAATCTTGATAAAACTATCTTGCTCAATGGGAAGTTTTTCAAGGCTGTTTTTTAAATCGTAAGCTAGATAACCAAACCAAGCGTTAGTAAACTTATTTTCGCTTGAGGTTAATTTAGATTCCAATCCTTTAAAATTATCAGAGATAATTTTTTCTACTGGATCATATGCAAGATAAGAATATTTGGCATATTCTGAGTTGACAAGAGAAGAATGCAGTAAGCAAAAGTCTTTGCCAGTTTTATGTAGAGTTCTTGCAAGTAAGATAGGTGAGACATAAGGTATTTTTTTTGGTTCTCTCATGTTCCTATAGCTAATTAGCAATTGGTAGAAATAGAAAATCTTAAAAGCACATTACTTTAATAAAGAAAATGGAGCGGGTGAAGGGAATCGAACCCACGACCTAAACCTTGGCAAGGTTTCGCTCTACCCCTGAGCTACACCCGCTCGATGCTACCAAGAAAGATAGAGGAGGGTATTTATAAGTAATTGGTTGTAATATGCAAGCTATTTTTTATAAAAAATTATTTTTTATTTAAAACTATATAGAGGAAATAAGTTGGATTACACGTACTCCCGGTTATTTAGA
>CAZTUN010000100.1:5749-6097 GCA_964616845.1 uncultured Rickettsiales bacterium
TATAGAGGAAATAGGTTATTTTGTAATTTTTCTCTAAAAATATGGATCTATTTTGGTTCATTTAGCAATTTTAATATTAAGTCTTTAGTTAATAATTCTGGTAAAATAATGCCTTGAGTATGTTCTTTATTATATATTATATTAAATGGCACTCCAGCCCTATTATTTTTATGAAGATAGTTAGTAATATTATCGTCCTTATTAGTCCAATTTGCTTGCATAAATATAATATTTGGTGAAGATAGAGCTGTTATAATTTCAGAATCGTTTAATACCAGCATATGATTAAATTTACAAGTAAGACACCAAGCAGCAGTAACATCAACAAATACTGTTTTATTTTGATCT
>CAZTUN010000101.1:0-6061 GCA_964616845.1 uncultured Rickettsiales bacterium
AAAAAATGAGTATGCTGAATCTGCTTTAATGAGTGCAACATGTAATGGAAACATTGAGATAGTAGAAATATTATTAGCAAAAGGAGCGGATATTAATTTAAGAAATAAGAATGGTCGGTCTGCTTTAAGCTTTGCAGTAAATAAGAGAAATATTACGATAGTAGAAAAATTATTAGAAAAAGAACCTAAGTTAAATTACGGTAGTTACGAATATAATAAACTAAAGTTAATCATCCGTGGAAAAGAAGATAAATATCCTATAATTGTAAAGGCACTTGAAAAAGCTGACAAATCTAGCCCTCAATCTAAATTAAAGCAATCCTTTAGCCATAGAGTGGTAAGTTATCAGGAAACTATGATAAATTAGTTTATCGTATTGCAAACTAACCTCCATAGGTTGTGATAACATAAAAAATTTAATTATAGATCCTAAGATAAGTCAATGTAGGATTTATTTATCCCTGATATAGTTCCTTTACGAATAAGATCAAAATTTATATTTTAAATAGAAATCTTATCTTGTCGCTTGTGAAAAAGTCTCTTTTTGTTATCCATTAAAGAAAATCATGACTTCCGTTCCTCATTTACGATCAAGTAAACTGCGGTACGGCTTCATAATTTTCTTTCATGTATATTCAAAAATAGCCATTTTAACAAGCATTCACCACAAAATCTTTTGCAAGCTTTTGTAGTTTAGTCTGCTGATTTCTGATAATTTATTTCCCATGAAAATATTATATAGCCTAATCTAAGAGTGGCTCGTAGACTTTTTCACGGCAGACTATCTTAATTTACTATAAATCTTTGCTTCAACTACGTCCCAGAATCTATCTTCCATATGAATATTATATAAACCATTAATTACTTTTAGTCCTGTTGGGCAAGTTACATTTATTTCCGTAATATAACCGTCAATAAGATCTATTCCTGCTAAGATTAATCCACGTCTCTTTAATTCCTGACCAATTGCCCCACATATTTCTTCATCTTTGCTTGTTATTGGGGTCTGAATTGCTGTTCCACCTTGCAACATATTACATAAAAACTGATCCTCTTTAGGAATTCTAATTAATCTTCCTGCAATTTCTCCATCTATTAATATAATACGTTTATCACCATTTTTGATATTAGGAAGAAATTTTTGTAACATAATTGGCGCATTATATTTTTGCTGCAAAATTTCATATTTCTCATGTAAATCTGTCCAAGAACTTACATGAAATACATCATTACCACTAAAGGAATAAAGTGTTTTAACTACTATATCTTTATGATAGTCAAAAAATTCTGCCATTTGTTTTTTATCTGCTGTAACTATAGTTGGAGCCATATATTGACTAAACTTACAGACAAATAATTTTTCGGGACAATTTCTTACCTCAGCTGGATTATTTATAACTAATGTTTTTGGCATTAGCATTTCAAGAAGATAAGTATAAGTTATATAATTCATATCAAATGGTGGGTCTTGTCGCATCATAACAATATCCATCTTCGACATTTTAGTCTTTTTAGTTTGACCCAAAGAATAATAATTAGATTCATCTGAGGATAACTGTAATTCTGTTAAATCTGCAAAAATTTCACCATCTTCTAGGGTTAATTGATATGGTTGATAATAATATAATTTATGCCCACGGTTCTGTGCTGCAAGTCCAAGTAAATAAGTTGAATCACGCGCAATAATAATTGACTCGATCGGATCCATTTGAATAGCAATATTTAATGACATAAATTATTTACTCTTAGTTTTTTCTTTTACAGTATTTTATATTAGCATCTAACTAAGCCATTAGAACTATATTAGATAGGCTATATATAATAGACTATCTCTTATTAGTAAAAAGATTATTATCCGCACCTAATGCCAAAAATGGTCCATTAATAAAATTAGTTTTTTTATAAGTAAATACCTGCTTATCCATGGTAGTTACTACACCACCTGCTGACTGCAATATTGCATGACCTGCTGCGGTATCCCATTCCATCGTTTGCCCAAAACGAGGATAAATATCTGCCACCCCTTCCGCTATTAAACAAAATTTAAGTGAACTTGGTACAGAAATTATCTTATCAATTCCAGATAATGACTTAATATATTTATCTGTCTTACCGTCTTTATGATGCATGCTTGAAACTATAGTTGCGCCATGAATTGGTGTATTTCTTACTTTTATCTTTTGAGCTATATTTTGCTTTTCTTGTTTATATGACAAACCATCTGCTCCTACATAGTAAGTTATATCAAAAGCAGGCAGGTATATTACTCCCCCTATAGGAAGATCATTTTCTATAAGCGCAATATTTACTGTATATTCTTTTTTTCCTTTTACAAAACCAGCAGTGCCATCTATGGGATCTACTAACCAAAAATTCTTATCCTCTGCGTTTAAAGTAATGTTTTTTGATTCTTCAGCAATTATTTTAATATTGGGAGTAAGTTTTTCTAAGCTATTAACAATATAATCATTAGCTAATATATCAGCCTCAGTAACTAGAGAATTATCGTTCTTAAGATACGACTTAATTTTATGCTCTTTGGTATAATTATTTATTAAATTACCAGCTTGCTTTGCTATAGCTAAAACTTCTTCTACTATATTGAAATACATTAGATGCTGCTTTATGTTTATATTAAAATTTTTATCTTATGGTTAATATAGGTAATAATAACTCATGGAATGGAACGATACAGCAATTATTTTATCTGCAACTAAATATAGTGAAAATAGTGCTATAGTATCGCTATTGAGTCAAAATAATGGTAAGTTTAAAGGTCTAGTACGAAACATAACTTCCGCAAAGAATCGTGGAACTTATCAAACTGGTAACTTAATTACAGTTAGTTGGAAAGCTCGCCTTGATGAACATTTAGGTTTTTTTACTGGTGAAGTCAACAAAGCATTTGCTCCTATTTGCATGAGTAATCATCTTGAATTATTAGCAATATCTTCTATATGCGCAATATTAGATAAAACTCTTGCAGAAAGAGAGCCATGCAATAATATTTATGATTTAAGCTTAAATATGCAAGAAAAAATTATCTCTAATTCTAATTGGCTTATCGATTATATAATATTTGAATTAACCCTATTAAAAGAATTAGGTTTTTGCCTTGAGCTTAATTATTGCGCAGCAACAGGGCAAACTCATAACCTAAAATATGTGTCGCCAAAATCAGGACGTGCTGTATCTTACGAGGCTGGTTTTGCCTATCACAATAAGTTACTCCCCTTACCTGACTTCTTGACCACAGCAAAAAGCATAAATATAGTAAGTTTACAAGATATTAAGAATGGACTTGCACTTAGCGCATATTTCCTTAATAAATACGTGTTCAAAGCAAATAATATAGCTCTACCCAATGTAAGAGTGCGTTTACAAGCAATGATTTAATGGAGTGTTAAAAATATATTATGACTAGCGAAAATATAAAGATTGTTGATTTTGACAAAGTACTAGGTGAACGTTACTTATCTTATGCCTTATCTACCATTACATCACGCTCTCTACCAGATGTACGTGATGGTTTAAAACCAGTCCACCGCAGATTACTTTATGCTATGTTGCAACTAAAGCTTGATCCTAAATCTGGTTATAAGAAATGTGCTAGGGTAGTTGGAGATGTTATTGGTAAATACCACCCTCATGGTGATGTTGCAGTATACGATACTATGGTTCGCCTCGCTCAAGAATTTGCCGTACGTTACCCTTTAGTCAATGGTCAAGGAAACTTTGGCTCGATTGATGGAGATAATGCAGCTGCCATGCGTTATACTGAAGCAAAACTTACTGAAGTTGCTATGGCAATTTTGGAAGATATTGATTACGACACAGTTGATTTTAAGCCTACTTATGATGGTTCTGAATTAGAACCTATAGTTATGCCTTCTAATTTTCCCAATCTTCTTGCTAATGGTTCTGAAGGAATTGCCGTTGGTATGGCAACTAGTATTCCTCCACATCATGTTGGTGAATTATGTGATGCTCTAATTTATCTGCTAAAGCACCCTAATGCTAAAACTGAAAAATTATGTGATTTTATCCAAGGTCCTGATTTTCCTACAGGAGGTCTTTTAATTGAACCTCGTGAAAGTATTATACGTTCATATAAAACTGGTAGAGGTTCATTTCGTCTCCGCGCAAAGTGGGAAAAAGAAGAACTAAGCCACGGCATGTATCAAATTGTAATTACTGAAATTCCTTATCAAGTACAAAAATCCAAGCTTATTGAGAAAATAGCTGATTTATTTAAGAATAAAAAACTTCCCCTTCTTGGTGATATTCGCGATGAATCAACAGAAGAAATAAGAATTGTCCTTGAGCCAAAAAGTCGCTCTGTCGATCCAGAAATGCTTATGGAATCTTTATATAAAACTACTGAACTTGAAAATCGTATAAACCTAAATATGAATGTTTTAAACGCTCAAGGCAATCCTTTAGTGATGGATCTTGCTGCCGTATTAAATGCATTTCTTGAACATCGAAACGAAGTAATTATTCGTCGTAGTAAACATCGCCTTGGTAATATTGATCATCGCTTAGAAGTACTTGCTGGTTTACTCATTGCCTACCTCAATCTTGATGAAGTAATTCGTATTATTCGTGAAGAAGACGACCCTAAAGCTGTTATGATGAAAAAATGGAAGCTTAGCGATATTCAAGTTGAAGCTATTTTAAATATGCGATTACGTAGTTTAAGAAAGCTTGAGGAATTTGAAATAAAAAGCGAAAATGATGCTTTAAATAAAGAAAAGAAAGAATTATTAAAAATAATTAATAATGAAGAATCTCGTAAAGAATATATTAGCAATCAAATTAAAGAAACTAAACGTAAGTTTGCCACTAACAATAAGCGTAGAACTATATTAACTCAGGCTCCTGAGGCAGTTGTTGTTTCTATAGAAGCTTTTGTTGAAAAAGAACCTATCACTATATTATGCTCTGATAAAGGCTGGATAAAAGCTCTAAAAGGACATCTTGATGATGTTAGTGATATAAAATATAAAGATGGCGATAAAGAACGCTTTGTACTTAAGGCCTATACTACTGATAAACTTATAGTTTATAGCGATAATGGAAAATTTTATACTATAAGCTGCAATAATATTAGTGGCGGAAAAGGACACGGCGAACCAATTAACCTACTTGCAGATATAGAACAAGATAGTAGCCTTGTTAACATGTTTGTTTATGACGATACGCAAAGTTTCTTAATTGCAAGTAATGCTGGACGCGGCTTCATTGTTCCTGCTAGAGATGTTATTGCACAAACAAAGAATGGTAAACAAATACTTAATCTTGCTCTCGGTATTAAAAGTCATATCTGTATTGTAGCCACTGGAGATTTAGTTGCAACTATTGGTCAGAATCGTAAATTACTAATTTTTAGCATTAGTGAAATTCCCGTAATGAAACGTGGTTCTGGCGTATTATTACAACGTTTTAAAAATGGCGGACTTTCTGATGTTAAATGTTTTACCAAAAAAGAAGGATTATCTTGGAAAATAGGTAACAAAATTCGTAATGAAGTAAATCTCAAACCTTGGCTTGGAAATCGTGCTGGAGGTGGAAATATTCCTCCTATTGGTTTCCCAACCAGTAACAAGTTTGGCTTATAATATTAAAATATCAATCTTGAGATAATTTTATGGTTGCTCCATCAAATAATAATTATAACCTAAACATAAATTGGTCGGATTCAGAACAAATAAATGATCTGGCTGATAATATCAGAGAAAATAATTTTGCAGGTAGGCTAGATCAAACAGATGATAATGGTAATAGCTTAATTACCCTTGCACTAGTTCACCAAGAATATAAATTAGCCGAATTATTAATTGATCGTGGAGTTGATGTAAATATAGTAAATACAGATGGTAAAACCCCTCTTCATGTTTGTAGCAACCAAGCAATAATTGGACCTACTTTAATCAACATAATGAACCAATTATTAACTCATGGAGCAAATATTAATCTTCGTGATAACGAAAATAAAACTCCCTTAAGTTATATAAATAATCCTGCAATTTTATCCAAACTACATTTAGTGGAAGCAAAC
>CAZTUN010000102.1:0-5999 GCA_964616845.1 uncultured Rickettsiales bacterium
TATAAAGGCTTCGTATAAATCTAATTCTTCAACACTCATATTTGGAATATTAATTTTTGCAAATTCACTTAGCATAAAATCAACTTCTTTGCACCCACGATGTGCGCTTTGATATATTAAACGTTTGCGTCTTAAATTATTAGGCATTGATTTATCACTATTATTAAATTTATTTTATAATTTGGTTTATTAATTAATAAAAAATGGTTTATTTGTATAATGTTTCTATTAACATTTGCCCTAATGAAGGGATAGCCTTATTTAATTTTCTGTCAATATTTTTATTTAAAATAAATATAAAAAATATTGTTTACTATGAGATAATATTTATGCATTTTGATAAAAGTGATTACGGATTTTAATCACGTTATTTTATCCAACCTCGATAATATAGTCTTTAACTAAATTGTTAAAGTGATAGTGCATTATTGTTTTGCGCTATAAGTAATTTTTTGAGGATTTTAAAGGCATCTGGAGCAAAAATGCAAATGGTATTACTAAATCAAGATAATTTGACTCTATCCCAAGTATGGGAGAAAATATGCATGAGGCTAAAGAAAGAGTATGGCAGGGCTACCTATACAAGCTGGATAAAACACTTAGTTTTTGAAGAATGTAATAATAGTGAAATAATTTTATCTGTGCCTACTAGGTTTATTAGGGAGTGGATTCTTAATCATTATGCCTCAACCATAGAACAATTTTGGCAATTAGAAGATGATAAAATTAGAAAACTTACTATTATCGTAAGGAGTAAAGCTAATGAGCCTATATCACAAAATATCTCTAAAGATTTTGATGAAGATAACAGCATAGCATTAGAAAATAGCGAATTGAATATAAACTTAATTCAAAAAACTGAGCAATTAGATGAAAAGCAAATTATTGCCGGAGGAGTTGATGTAACTGGACAAAATATTGATGTTCTAGAAATTACTCCTCAAATTGAAAATGGTTTTGGTTCGCCTCTGGATCGCAGATTTAGTTTCGATAATTTTGTGGTTGGAGAGTCTAATAATTTGGCTTTTGCCGTTGCTAAATCAATTGCAGAAAGCAATACCATTACTCTAGGAAAAAATCCTCTTTATTTATACGGAAAAGTTGGTTTAGGCAAAACTCACCTTATGCATGCAATAGCTTTACATATGAGAGAAAATCAACCTGATAGAAAAGTTGTATACTTATCAGCAGAAAGATTTATGTATCAATTTGTTACAGCATTAAAAAATAAAGATATAATGATTTTCAAAGAAAGATTTCGTGAAGTTGATGTATTGCTTATAGACGATATCCAGTTTATTTGCGGCAAAGAAAGTACACAGGAAGAATTTTTCCATACGTTAAATGCTTTACTAGATCAAAATAAGCAATTAATTGTTGCAAGCGATCGTTCACCATCAGAGTTAGATGGAATGCAGGAAAGAATTAGAACTAGGCTTGGTTGGGGACTAGTTGTGGATGTAAATTCAGCTGATTTTGATTTGCGCCTTGGTATTTTACAGTCTAAAGTAAATCAAATGTTAGATACGGTTGTTCCTTATGAAGTTTTAGAGTTTTTAGCTAATAGAATAAGCTCTAGCATTCGTGAATTAGAAGGAGCTCTAAATAAAGTAGTGGCTCATGCAAGTCTCATGAATAAACAAATTAATCTTAGTACTACCCAAGAAATTCTTTCCGATTTACTAAGGGCAAACGAAAAAAGTGTAACAATATCTGATATTCAAAAAATCGTATCAAACCATTTTGATATAAAGCTTGCAGACATGTCTTCTAGTAGTAGATCTCGTAATGTTGCAAGACCTAGACAGATTGCAATGTATTTATGTAAGAGACTTACTGTTCGTAGTTTAGCTGAGATCGGTAGAAAATTTGGTGGCAAAGATCATACTACCGTTATTCATGCCATCAAGAAAATTGAAGAATTAGTAGAAAAAGACGAAGAGATTAAAACTGAAGTTCTAAAATTAGAGCGTTTATGCCGATAATGCATAAACTATATTTACTTCCTTTATCTAGTCTGCTTGCGTTTAGATTTTTATTATGTATAAAATATTACTCTTTACTTTAAACTAAAAATAAAAGTTATTTATATGGCGAAAACATCTGCATTATTACAAGATTCCATTTTAGAAGATGATAATACAACTCAACAAAAAAATATCGATCTAATTTTAGAACGCGAGACATTGCTTGCTGCGCTTAGTCATATACAATCTGTTGTAGAAAGAAAAAATACTATACCAATACTTGCTAACGTTAAGCTAGATGGCAAAGATAATAAGTTATTTTTAACTACTACAGATATGGAAGTTGCTATTACTGAGCAAATAAATGCTATTACTAATAATGATTTATTACTTACTGTACCAGCTCATATGTTTTTTGAGATTATAAGAAAAATGCCAAATGGAGCAAAAATAGAGTTAAGCATTGATCAAGATAATAATGGTCGCTTAAATGTAAGATCTGGCAACGCAAATTTTGCTTTACCATTTTTGCCTGCAGAGAATTTTCCTGTTATTGAATATAATAAACCAGAACATAATTTTAGAATATCTGCATCTGAACTATCCGCTTTAATTAATAAAACAAAATTTGCGGTATGTAATGATATAGACCGTTATTCTTTAAATGGTATATATTTTCATGTAAAAGGTTCTTCTTTGCTTTCTGTTGCAACTGATGGTCATAGATTAGCTAAAATGGAAATTACTCTTCCAGATGGAGCGCAAAATATTCCAGGCGTAATTCTTCCTAAAAAAACCGCTCATGAATTATCAAGATTACTTTCTGGTTTTGAGGGTGAGGTTGAGGTTTCGATTTCACGAACTAAAATACATTTTTCTTTTGGTAATATTGTTTTTATTTCTAAATTGATTGAAGGTGGTTATCCTGGCTACGAGTCTGTTATTCCTGAAATGGATAAAAATATCATGGAAGTAAGTTTAAGCGAACTTATAGAGGCGGTTGATAGGGTTTCTACTGTATGCACAGAAAATAGCCGTTCTATAAGGTTTTCAGTATCAAATTCAGCAAACAATAATTTACCTAATATTTCTTCATTCTCTGGAGTGTTAGAGCTAGATGCAGCCAATGAGAATAAAGGCAGTGGCGTTGAAATACTTGGCGCAGATTATGAAGGTACAAATATTGATTTGCGGTTTAATTCCAAATATATGATTGAAATACTATCTTTGATAGAGGGTGGTAGTGTTCAAATAGTGTTTAGCGGCGATGAGGGAGCTACGGTGGTACTCGATCCAGTAAATCGTGGAGCTATTTATGTAATTATGCCAATAATTGCCAGTGAGTAAATGCAAAATGTCAAGAAGCTTGAGTTAATTGACTTAAAGTTATCAAATTTTCGTAATTACTATAATCAATTTGTAGAATTTTCGTCAGCTCCAGTTATAATTACTGGAGCTAATGGCTCGGGTAAAACCAATATATTAGAGGCTATTTCTTTTTTGGCTTCTGGTCGTGGTTTTCGTTCTATTGCAAAATTAGATCAAGCTAATTTTTGTAATGGTGATGATAATTGGGCATTGAACTATACCATAAATGGTATAAATGGACTGAGTAAATTAGGTACTGCTCTTGATCCTATAAAGAACAAAAGAATCATTCGCATTGACGGAAAAAATATTTCCTCGCAGTCTGGACTTGCAAAGATATTTAATGTCATGTGGTTAATTCCTCAAATGGATGGTATTTTTATAGGAAGTAGTACACCAAGAAGAGAATTCTTAGACCGCATGGTAGAAAATTTCTATCCCGAGCATTTAAGTCATATTCATGCTTATCAATATAGTATGAGAGAAAGGGCTAAGTTGCTTCAATTAAATAAAGATCCTCTATGGCTTACTACATTAGAAAATAAAATGGCTGAGAAAAGTATTGCTATAGCCGCAGCAAGAATTGATACCTTAAATTTTATACAACATGCTATAGATAGCGCAAATACAAGCTTTCCTAAAGCAAAAATACATGTATCTGGATATGTAGAACAATTATTAACTACATATAAAGCTATTGATGCCGAAGAAGTATTGCAAGATCAATTAAAAAAAACAAGAGTAGTTGATCAACTAACAAAAAGAACCAGTATTGGCATTCATAAATCTGATTTGGAGGTTATATTTCCAGATAAAAATATGTTAGCCAAATTATGTTCTACAGGAGAACAGAAGGCGCTACTTATATCTTTAGTTTTAGCTCAATTACGAGCCAAGATACAATGGCATGGAATAATTCCAATATTATTATTAGATGAAGTTGTTGCCCATCTTGATGAAGAAAGAAGAGATAATCTATATCAAGAACTATTAGATCTAAAAGCACAAATATTTATGACAGGTGTTGAACCAGAACTATTTGCATCTTTAACTGGTAACGCACAATTCATTAAGTTAAATAACAGCAAAATAATAGCTTAAGATATCAATTTGAGTATATTGGTACAAACACTTAAATAATTGAGTAAAATTTTTGAATATAGGCAATTATTGTAGCTTGCTATATTGTACAGCGATGGTTATGATGAATCGGCTATTTTTTTGCCAATAGAAGGCAATAGTTTTATAAAAAAGCAAGTGATAACTTATAGGTAGTTTATATAATATGACTGAATTTGCGCATGTAGACAATAGTGAAAATAATTCTGCTAAATATGATGCAGGATCGATAAAAGTATTGAAGGGTTTAGATGCTGTTCGCAAAAGACCTGGAATGTATATCGGAGATACTGACGATGGCTCTGGATTGCATCACATGGTTTATGAAGTTTTAGATAATGCTATTGATGAATCTTTAGCAGGTCATTGTGATAAAATAGAAGTTACTTTAAACATTGATGGTTCTTGTTCGGTTTCGGATAATGGTAGAGGAGTTCCAGTAGATATTCATGCTACAGAAAAAGTTTCTGCTGCTGAAGTAATCATGACACAATTACATGCTGGTGGTAAATTTGATTCTAATTCTTATAAAATCTCTGGTGGTTTACATGGAGTTGGAGTATCAGTTGTAAATGCTCTTTCAGATTGGCTTGATTTAACTATATGGCGTGACGGCAAAGAGCATTTTGTTAGATTCATAAAAGGGGAAGCTGAAAACCCTCTAAAAGTTGTTGGCGATGCTAACGGTAAAAAGGGAACTAAAGTTACTTTTTATCCTTCACGCGATATTTTTTCTACTATTGAGTTCTCTTACACAACCTTAGAACATCGTATAAGAGAACTAGCCTTTCTTAATTCTGGCGTTAGAATAGTTTTAACTGATCTTAGAGCAGAAGAGCCTATAGAAACAGATTTTAAATATGATGGCGGCACTGAAGAATTTGTAAAATTCTTAGATAAATCAAAAACTTCACTTCATCCAGTTATTTTACTTTCAGGAAGTAGTAAAGATGGAATTGGCATTGAAGTTGCCCTAGAATGGAACGATTCTTATCATGAAAATGTACTGTGTTTCACGAACAATATAAGACAACGTGATGGTGGTACCCATTTGGTTGGTTTTAGGTCTGCTTTAACCAGAGCTATTAATAACTATGCCAATGAAATGAGTGCTACAAAAAAACAAAAAATTACCTTAAATGGTGATGATATGAGGGAGGGCTTAACTGCTGTTATCTCAGCAAAAGTTCCAGATCCTAAATTTTCATCACAAACCAAAGACAAATTAGTTAGCTCAGAGGTAAGGCCAGTCGCAGAAAACATTGTTTACGAACAATTATCTCGTTGGCTAGAAGAAAATCCTTCTATATCTAAACTGATTGTAAATAAGGTTATTGATGCTGCAGTGGCTAGAGAAGCTGCCCGCAAAGCCAGAGATTTAACTAGACGTAAAAATTCTTTAGATATCTCAAGCTTACCCGGAAAATTAGCGGATTGCCAAGAAAAAGATCCTGCCTTAAGTGAAATATTTATTGTAGAGGGAGATTCTGCGGGAGGATCGGCAAAACAAGGACGGGATCGTAAATCGCAAGCTATATTACCTCT
>CAZTUN010000103.1:0-5984 GCA_964616845.1 uncultured Rickettsiales bacterium
GTGTATATATAATATAAATTTCTTATATTTATCTTGTAACCGCCTTACGATTATAAAAGCAGCATTAGCATCTCCACCATAGGTACATAAATATAATAATATATTATCATTAGCAGGAAATGAGGTCACGTCTATTAATTGATCCGCCCCTTCTCCATTTATTTCACCTTGATAGGCTACTATGTCAGCAGAATGATATTCTGCTATTGCCTTAAAAGCATCATCTTGATTAAGTTGTACTACCGTATTACTCATGATTTATTCTCTTTAATGTCCTCTTGTTAAATTTAAACCAAAATAAGTTATACTGAAAATTTATACATCCCTATATTCTGATTTGCCATATGATTCATAACATCTTTGCACAATATCTTTATTATTAGAAGATACTAGTTCATCAAAATAAGTGCTTTGTTTTAAAGATTTTACTAATGAATCAACACCTGATAATCGAGCGACTTTATTTATATGAAAAGGATCTTTTAAATAATGCTCAGATATAATAAATAAAAATTCATCTAAGTAATCCCAAAATTTTGTCCATTGCCTTTTTGTCGTTACACCTAAAGCTCTTCTCCTTAGAGACTCTTGCCTATCAAGGTGAGAAATATTCCTATTTCTTGCGTCTTTAAGTTTTTCTCTAAATTTATCCATTCTACTTGAAAGTATTTTTAATTTTTTGAGATTAGCAGCAGGTAAAGCAGCATCTTCAATAAAAAGTTTAATCGTAAGGTTTTCTTTTTTTGAGCCTTTTGCAAAAGATTCCTTTGGATCTGTTAATTTACATACCTGAAGAATGTTATATTCTATAAGTACTTTGTTTAAATTGCCAAAAAAAAGTTCCGAAGCATTAGCTAAAAGTTTTCGTCTAGACTCCCCAATCTCATATAATTCAATTGAATCCTGATAAACTGACCTTGCAAATAAACATATGTTCCGAAATGCCCTTACATCTCTTTTTGAAATACTTACCATAATCTTTATCCTGAATATATATACATAATATGCTAAAAGTAGGTATGGTAGGTATCTATACTACTCATTACTTTCAAGTACCTTTCGAAAAATATTTGCAATCTAAGGAACTTTCATATACTTTCCTGCACAGGGCAGTCTAATACTGTCTCTGGGGCTTCAAAACCTCATCGTTGGCGGCTGGCATCAGCCGATATTTGATGTCGCTTTCCGTTCTTCATGGTCGGGAGGCGACAATATATGTCCAAGCCTCGCGGCTAAAAATTGTCGCGAACATCCAACGATGTTTTTTGAACTCCCGGCCTCCAATTCTTCTGGTGGCCGTTTTGTTTTTAAATGGATTTGGAGTATAAAATGAAAATCAATGTAATTATACTATTAGCATTATTATTAGCTACAGGTTGTTCAACAATCTATGAAGGCAGAACTCAAACTGTTCAAATAAACACTAACCCATCTAAAGCGTCTTGTGACGTAAAAAGGATGGGAGAAGTTATAGCTAGCGTTCAATCCACCCCTAGCAGTGTATTAGTCGAGAAATCAAAATACGACGTAACCATTGTATGTAATAAAAATGGTTACGAAGAAGCAACTTACATAGATCACTCAGGTACTGCAGGTGCAACGTGGGGCAATATTATAGCTGGAGGCTTTATTGGCTGGGGTGTCGATTCAGCAACCGGCGCAGACAATAAATACGAAAGCCCTGTTAATATAACTTTGAATAAAAAATAATACTGTACGAGAGAATTAATATTATGAAAAAATAATTAAAGCCAAGTATCATATCAAATGAAAATAAAATGTATTTTAAGTTTACTTACTTTAGGAGATTTTTATGCAACAAATATATAAATTAATATTTATCATTATTGTCCTTACTTCTTTTTCATCAAATGCATCAACAAGCTATCCTATTGAAAAAGTTATAGAAGATGATGAGGTGTTTATAATAAACGGAGAAAAATATTCAGCACAAACTGATTGTTTTAATTGGGAAGAAGATGATGATATAATATTTATTGAAGGCTCTGAGGGTGCTTGTAGCTCTGCTAAATTATATAATAAAAATAAGAATTCGGTATGTAACGTATGGTGCGAATAGTATTTTCAAAATTAACAAGAATTTTAATTATAGTGTTAGTTCTTACTTTATTTGGCTGCGATGACAAGCACGCTAAATTAGATGCAGAAGTAAATCTATCCGAATCTGGCAATAATAAATGTTATAAATTTCTTCACATTGAAAAAAACTTTCCCGTTCAAATGTACTCATTCCCTACAGATATTCTTATTAATGAATGTAGTGGAGAAACATACGCTTTGCAGCCTTCTGTTTCTTTAGATAACAAATCTTACAATTGGGTATGGTCTAAAATACCTTTTAGCAATTTTTACGCTAATACCAAAAAAGATTAGAGTACGTTTATTAATATTCAAATATTACAGTGAATTCTCTTAACTATGGATTATTAAATTTCAATATCTAACTTAAATTGCCTTACAATAGATCGGTAGTAGTTCATTTCATATATTTGCCTTTTTGCAACAAGCTTATTATAGGTCTTCCAATGCATATGCTTGGGCTTAACACTATAACCATCTTCATCCCATTCTAATTTTTGACTAATTTTATTTGATTGAGAATCCATACGTGAGTACATTTCTTCACTTTGGGACGCATAGGCTAGATTAAGGCATTTACGGCAGGCTAATTGAGATTTAGCCAAATACAATATCTCTACACGCTTCCTACATCCATTGTACGGGCAAAGGAACCACCACCTGTTACCGCCATAATTTGGTACGGTATAAGTCATCTCAACTATATAGTCAGAATTACTAATTAGCTTTTCTAACTTAACCCATAGATACTCAATATTGCTAAAATCAGCCATATACCTAACTGAAGATCGAACTTTCTTTATTCCTCCATGATTAATGCATAATGGTAATTTACCAAATATCTGCCACATTAATTCTAAATTCTCCATATTCTTAACATCAATTTCGTAATAAGAAGAAGTAGTTAGTTTTTTGTTACTTTTATAATTTCCTGAACCATAACCTCCCATATACATTTCCTTTTAAATGAGACGATTTTACCAAACGGATTACTCAAATTTGGCATTGTAAAACCTAAATTAAAAAATTATTTCTATTTTTTTACCGAAATCATTAGGCAAATTTAATTGCTAGGCTTACTTGAACTGCGATTGCGTAATTCCTGCAACTTAACTATCATAGCTAAAGTCTTTTCAAATTTTCTATCCAAATGGTTTTCATAGCGAGACAAATTAGTGTATTTTTCTGTAGGCTCGAATGCTTCCGATATAGCCTCATGCTTTATTCTATCTTGAGCCAATAACCTATTAAGATGACCTTGGTAAATATCAATACACCATTCTTGTATAAATTTTTTAAAAGAATCTTTGTCCTTGGTGAAATATCGATTCACAAGGCAATCCTGCCATTTATTTTGAATGGTTTTAGAGATATTTTGCTGATACTCTTCGTAAGTATAATCTTTACTGAGCAAATTTTCTAATTTAACAATTTCCTTTGATATTTCTTTTATTTCTTCTTGAGCTTGTTCATCTGTTAATTTAAAGGAATCTTTAATTTTACCTATTATGTTACCTATATTAGATTGTCCAAAAATTGCCTTTTCTTTAACACAATTTTTATAAGCATCATCTAAGGAATTTAAGTTAGTTTTTATTACTGAATTCTCAGCCATTCTTAGTCTACGTTTACGCCATACTATTTGCGCAAGTTCTGTAACAAGATGAGTTTCTGTTATACCAAAAGGTTTATATTCCTCTTCAAACGCTGTTAATAGTAAATTATAGTCATCCTGATTTTCCCATTCCAGCACTGCTTCTTTGCTTAATACACCATGCTTAATGGCATTGTATTTAGAAGCGTCATAATTAGCATTTTCAATTACCGTTACTTCATTATTAGTCATGTTTATTACTCCTTATATAATTTAAATCGGTTAATGCTTGCTTTTCAGCATATTCTCTAGATAAACCACCATCATATTCCATTATGGCAGCTCGCTCTTCATATTGTTCAAGTAGCAATAAATTTGTTTCCTTAGCATCACTGCAATTAAAGTCATGTGAAACAAAATTTAATGTTCTTGTTTCGCATTTGTTTATTGCCTTGTTTCTCTCCAATACCTCCAATGCTAAGGATCTTAGAGTTTTTGTTTCCATAATGTTTACTGTCATGTTTCATACTTTATTACTTTGTTCACTTGTTTACTTGCCATGGTTATAAACATGTAAACATCATTTATTTAACAATCCTTTTTCTCTAGCTTTTTTAAGAAACCTATTAACTCTAGCTGGACTACAACCTAGTTCTTCTGCTATCTGTCGTTGGGTGTTACCCTCTTTATGAAGCTCTATAATCAAACTTAATTCGTCATGTTCAATTTCTGAAATTTTCCAAATACCTTTTTCTAGTTTTGCTTCAAATGGGTTAGACTCTTCACCATAAAATCCTCTACATTTTTCGTAATGAACCTCAAATCTTGCACCTTCTTCATTATCATAATCATCAGGTTGCTTTAGAACTATAACGGTATCTAAAACATCTTCCCTTTTTGATGTTCCTCTCTGAGATCCAGTCTTATTAGAATGATGAATAATTATAACAGACTTACCCTTACTTCTAAGATGCAATAGCCATTCTTGTATAAGTTTCCAGCTATCTTCATCATTTTCTTTTCCTGAACGACAAAGGGTTGATAAGTTGTCCAAGATAATTACTTTAATATCATCTCTGATAAGTTCAGATACAGCATCTTGTCCTTCCTTAGTTGAAAGATCAGGAATACCAAAATCTTGCATGTCTGGAGTCAAAATTTCAAGATTGAGTGCATCAAATTCTCCATAGTCTAAAACTAAACTGGCTAATCTTTCTTGAATAGTATTTGCGGGCATTTCACCATCAATGAATAAAACTTTAGTTGGATCACTAGCCTTCCATTTTAATAAATCCTTGCCAGAAGCTAATGCCAACGCTAAAGAAAGTGATATATGGGTTTTCCCTACACCTCTTTTTGCATGAATCATTATTAACCCTTGGCTAGGTAATATTGGAGAAATAAGCATCTTCTTTGGTGGGATTTTCAAACCTAAGAAAGTACGAAGATCTATAACATTTAACTTTGATTTTGGTTGTAGCTGCTTCTTAACTTCATCTAATCCTTTAATTACGTGCAAATCATTAAAGTCAGTTGGCTTAGAACCAAATTCAATTGGCTCTACAAATGTTGGAAATACAACCTTACAATTATATTTGGCTGATGCATTTTGTGCTTCAATCAGGCCAGTATTTTTATTACCCCACTGATCATTATCTGCAGCTATTATAGGTTTTATATTAGGATACTTAGTTTTTACAGAAGCAATAACTGGTTCAAGATTACCAGAATCAAAACATACCACGACTGGCTTATTAATTGACTCATAAATACTTGCACCAGTTGCATAACCTTCACAAAAATAAATAGTATCAGAAGCATTTAAGTTACCTATAGTATAAAAACAGCCTTTCTTTCTTCCTCCCTTTTCAAAACGTTTATCACCATTTGGATGAATATATTGTAAGCTCCAAATTTTACCTTCAGAATCTGCTATAGGAACTACCAACGATTTATTATTATATTTAACACCATGAGACTTAACATGCTTACGTTCTAAATATTCTGAAGTTCCAATCTCAGATAAAGAAGTCCATTTTTGTTGAACAGCTATTGCAACTTGTTCTTGTCGTTCTCTAATTTCTTGATTACGCAACAAGGTTGCTTCATTTATTTTAGCTTGCAAGTTCTTGCGTTGCTCGGAAGTAAGACCATTATTAGCAATAGACCACGTCTCCTTAATACCTTGCTTCCAATCACCAAAAGCACCAACATATTCATATAGAACATACCAACAGTTCTTCTTACCTTTATTTCCATTGGCAAAGCGATGTATTTGACCATCTGAAAG
>CAZTUN010000104.1:0-5914 GCA_964616845.1 uncultured Rickettsiales bacterium
GCATACTCATTTTTTAAATTAACATCTGCTCCTTTTGCTAATAATATTTTTACTATCTCAATATTTCCTCTATTTGCCGCAAACATTAAAGCAGACCAACCATTATTATTTTTTAAATTAACATCTGCTCCTTTTGCTAATAATATTTCTACTATCTCAATATCTTCATTCCATGCCGCATTCATTAGAGCAGTTAAACCTCGTTTGTCTTTAGCATTAATATTTGCTCCCTTGCTAATTAAATTTAGTAATCTTTCAGGGCTTTCTAAATGGCGATCAGCAATTGCCCTTGATAGAGATCTGTAAGAAACTTTCTTTTTTAAAAGGAAAGGGTGGCGTTTTTTTAGATAGTATGCAATATTCTCAAGATTAGATGTTGCCATCGCATGAAAATAAAAATACTTTCTTAATCTCTTAAAATGTTTTTCCGTAACTTTAGCAATGGCATCTGTTATTAATCTAGTTACATCATCGGATAACTTATTACCATTATTATAAAGTATTTTATAATTTTCGGCTAATTGCGTCTCTAACCAAGCGCGTATCGAGGTTAAATCATAAATAGGAGGATTGGGAACTTTTACTATAGCACGATTAGCCCCAACAATTATGGTATGTTCTATTTGTTGCGAAGATAATATTTGAAATAAAATAAATTTTATAGCATTTTCTTCATTAGTTATACCTGCTAAATGATTGAAATTAGTGGAGGATAGATCGTTAAAATAATTATTTATATATTCACCAGTAGTGATATATCCTTCAATTGAATGACCAACAACAATTTGATTTGGAAGAAAATTTCCCTTTATATCTCCAGAATAACAAGACCATAAATGCATTTCTTTAAACTTGCCTTGTAACCATTGTAGAGCGATAATTGAATTATATAAAATTCCATTGATATTAAAATGATGACTTCCTCTTATATTAATTCCATGAAAATCTATATGTATAGATGTATGCTTAGTTGATAAGAATCTTTTGTTTTCTTCAAGTTTAGTTACAATAGATGGTAAATTTTTAGCACCATTAATATGTAGATATTTTAATTTACTAAGTTGCTTAATAATATTTGGTTGTATTGATAAATAACCATCTTGAACTATAACTAGATCGTAGGGATCTGCTTCCTTACCATCTGGTATGTGATTAATAATATTTCCTATTTTAAGATCTATATCTACTTCTTTAAACAAAGATATAATTTCAGAATGGCTACTTTTTTTAACTAGACGCAAAATATCTTGCCATTTATTACTGTCTCCACCTCCTAAAATTTCATGAGTAAACAAAGGAAATAAAAACATTTTTAGTGATTCTTGACTTATAAAAGATAATTTTTTACTTTCTATGAGTTTTGCTAGTAAAGAAAATCGTAAGCAATCATAAGTATCATTATGGTCATTAATATAATTTTCTAAACTTTCTCCATTTTCTTCTAAAAATTTTTTATCCTCTTTTAGGCAATGAATAAAGTTTTCTAATAATGGATTCTCATAGGACTTTTCCAGAGACATAGATTTACAGCGCCGTAACTAATTTAGGACTTTTTATAATAAGCTGTATAGAGTAGTTTACTATAAATTAAATGCATATAATTTACTTCCTCAATAATATTTCACGTGCTTTATTTATTTGTGCGGCAATATATTTTGAACCGCCTTTATCTGGATGATTTAGTTTCATTTGTCGATGATAAGCTTTAATAATTTCTTCTTTTGAAGCCGTTGCAGATATACCTAATATATCATAGGCTTGTTCTAGGCTCATATCAATTTCTTGCGATGCAAAGGGAGTATATTTTTTTTTATAAAGGTAAATTAGAACAAATCCTATAATAAGTGTAATTAAAGCATAGTTTAAGCTATGAAAGCGGAAGAATAAAAAAGAAATAATTAAAAATACAAAAGCAATAGCTTGATCAATTCGAGGTAAAGAATTTTGCCTTGCCATGATATAGCTTAGAATTATTACGGTAATTATTATTAAGTTTATCATATAAAATTACTTTTTAATAAATAAGTTATATTAATAAATTATCAAGCAATCGAGTTGTTCCCAATCTTGCTGCTGCCAAAATCCGACTATTTTTAGTTAAAGCATCATTGATATTATCAATAATTTCTAAATTATCATTATTTACAACAGAAAAATAATCAATTTGATCAAAACCGCTATTTAAAAGTTTTGTAGAACAATTATTTATAATTTGAGCAAGAGTCTCACCTTGTTGTGAATTTATTTCATCATTGGCATATTGTAATGTTTGATATAATTGCTTTGCGATCATACGCTGTTGTTGATTTAAATATCTATTGCGTGACGACATAGCAAGACCGTCTTGCTCGCGAATAATTGCTCCAGAAATTATTTTTATAGGAAGATTAAGTTTTGTAACTAATTGCTTAATAATAATAAGTTGTTGATAGTCTTTCTCGCCAAAAACTGCAATATTAGGTAACACATGAGAAAATAATCTTGATACAACTAGAGCAACTCCTGCAAAAAAATGAGGGCGAAATTTACCTTCAAATATTTGACCAATTTCGCCCATGTCGATAGGAAGAGGATTTACTTCAGGATAGATTTCTTCTTTAGTTGGAATATAAACATAATCTGTACCAATAGATGAGAGCATAGCAATATCATTTTCTTCGGTACGAGGATATTTGTCTAAATCTTCAGAAGCAGAAAATTGAGTTGGATTAACAAAGATACTTACAACTACAATATCACTGTTGCGTTGAGCAATTTGAACTAAAGATAAATGTCCTTGGTGTAGTGCCCCCATAGTTGGCACAAAACCAATATTCTTTTTACCAGAAAGAACCTTTCTTAACTGAGAATGAGTTTTTACTACAATAGTCATATTAACAATACCTTGGATTTGTAGTTATTTTTGCAGTTTATAAGCCATAAGAAATAAAAAATTTTTAAGTAATATATCAGCAGGTAACTTAGAATTCTTACATTGCTGTTCTAAATTCTGTAAAGAGGTTAGTAAATTTATAATTTTAGAAGCATTCCAAGCATTAACATGATTTTTAAAGGTTGGAACATTCTTAAAAAATATCGGTGGTTTTAAAATATTAATAGCACTATCAAAAGAAATACCGCTATCCATTTTGCATCTAACTAAATAAAGGCGGTTAAAATAATACATTATTGTTCTAATGATAGTTATAGGAGATACTGACTCATCAAATGCATTTTGTAATGATTTATCAAGCTCACTAAAATTATAAGCTGCAAAACTATTACTAATATTTTCTAAAGATAGTTCAACATTATTACTTACAGATAAATCTATATCATCAAGAGTTATATTATGATTTTCACCTTTGTAGGTAATAAGTTTTTCTAGTTCATTTAATAATAATAACCTATTGCCAGAAAAATTATAAGCAATAGCTTCAATTACTTCAGAAGAGGCATGATAAGAATTTTCACGAAGAAAATTATTGGCTAATTGCTTAGTGGTTGCAAGATCATCTTTATAACAGGCAATTGCAGCTAAATTAGATTCTGTTTCAAATAATTTACGCAAAGAAGAATTAGGAGAAAGATCTTCTGCCATGAAAACCAAAAAATTATCACCACGATAACTTTTAATTATGTCGCTAATTGATTTAGTTATAGTAGGTTCGCAGTCTAAAATTTTAAAGAATTTTTTGCTTTTAAATAAGCTCTTTGCTTTTAAGCTATCATTAAATTTTGCAGGATCTTTTTTTATATCTTTATAATAAAACTCAAAGTTAGAAAATAAATCTTTAGGATCTTTTATAACGGCTTTATGAATTGTTTCTGCACGTAGATAATTAAGACCATAATCAGAACCATAAATAAGCACAGCATGAATATTACTGTCTGGCTTTTTTATAAATAGATCAATTTTATTTGTTGGAACTTTCATTTATTTTTAAGCTAGAAGGTTTATTTTCTTGTCCCATTACTGCAGAAGTTACAATTACGCTTAAATCTTGAGCTAGGCTTTTAGCAACATTTTCTTTTGCCTCTTGCTCAGATACGAAAGTAGAATATTCTGATAATGAACGGTTAAAATTAGCCTGACGTGTTATGGTTGATGCATGAATAACTTTCTTGGTGTTGTTATCAGTTAAACTATATTTTATACTTAACGTAACCGAATAACTTGTAATATTTGAATTTTGTAATATTGCCAAAAAAGAAGACGAAGAAGTTATGTCAGCAGTAAGAGTATAATGAGAAATATTATGTTCGTGCATTGGATTTATAATATCTTCTAAAGTAGTTTTAAAAATATGATCAATTTGCGTGCGTCCTACTTTTATATCAAGATTAGTAATAGAAGATTTTGCTAAGAAAGTTTTAGAATTCTTGCCATAAACAGGAGAAAATCCACATGATCCAATAAGCATCATGAGTAAAATTATAAGGGGCAATCTTATTTTATATAACAACATTTACAATCCTATTGGGAACAATAATAATTTTTCTTATATTCTTTCCTTCTAATGCATTTTGAATAGGAGGGCAAGTAAGTGCTGCTTGCTCAAGCTGTTCTTTTTCTAAATTAGTGGCAACTTCAATAGTTCCTCTTAACTTGCCATTAATTTGAATAGCAATAGTTACAAGCTCGTCTTTTACAAATTCTAAATCAGCAATAGGCCAAGGACTATTAATAATAAAATCTGTATGACCAATTTGTTGCCAACATTCTTCTGTAATATGAGGAATCATTGGGCTTAATAATTTAAGTAAGGTCTCAATAGCTTCTTTTAGGAGAATTTTATCATTATCATTACTTACTTTAAAATCACCAATTATATTAGTTAATTCTCTAATACGAGCAATAGCACGATTTAACCTAAAGCAATTAATATCCTCGCTGACAAATTTAATAGTTTTATGAATGTGACGCTTTAAATCTAATTGCTTTGCATCATAATTTTCTATGATAATATTATTTATATCTTTTAGAGAAGAAAGATTTGTCGAAACTAGTCGCCAAATTTTATTGACGTAACGCCAAGCTCCTTCAATACCTACTTCTGACCATTCTAAATCGCGTTCAGGAGGGCTATCTGATAGCATAAATAATCTTGCAGTATCAGCACCATAAGTTTGTATAATAGAAACAGGATCGACAATGTTTTTCTTAGATTTGCTCATTTTTTGTGAGCGACCAACTATTACTTTACTGCCGTCATCTATTTTAACATATATACCATTTTCTTTGACAACTTGTTCAGGTAATAACCATTGTCCATTATTGTCTTGATAAGTTTCATGACACACCATTCCTTGAGTCAATAATCCTTTGAAAGGTTCTTTTATATTAGTGTAGCCGCAATAATTTAGTGCGTAAGTAAAAAATCTTGCATAAAGCAAGTGAAGCACAGCATGTTCTACACCACCAATATATTGATCTACAGGCAGCCAATGACTAGTTTCTTTATAGTTTAATGGAGTCTGCTCAGAAGGAGAGCAGAATCTAGCAAAATACCATGAAGACTCAAAGAAAGTATCAAAAGTATCAGTTTCACGTACTGCCTTATTTTTACATTGAGGACAAGTAGTATGTTTAAAAGTAGGGTGACGCTCGAGAGGATTTCCGGGCTTGGTTAAATCAACATCATCTGGAAGTAATACTGGTAAATTATTTTCATCTTCTGGAACAATGCCACAATTATCACAGTAAATCATAGGAATTGGACAGCCCCAATAACGTTGTCGTGAAATTCCCCAGTCGCGTAAACGATAATTAATAGTTCGGCTGCCTATTTTTCTTTCTTCGCAGAGGCGAATAATTTCTTCTTTAGCATCATGGCTGTTTTTTCCATTTAAGAAAGATGAGTTTATCATTATTCCATCGTCATTATAGGCAATATCTCCTATTGGAGTAGCAATTCCATCTTTAGCAATTACC
>CAZTUN010000105.1:0-755 GCA_964616845.1 uncultured Rickettsiales bacterium
CATACTTTTTTCAAACAGAACAATTTCAAAAACAGAAAAGACCTTATATTACTGGTACAAAGGTAAGGCGAGTTAATGCTGGTGACTTGAGTAAAATATTGATTCCAATTCCCTCTCCTGATGAACAAGCTCGCATCGTTACCATTTTGAATAAATTTGATACTCTAACCAACTCGTTACAAGAAGGTTTGCCCCGTGAAATTGAATTACGCCAACAACAATATCAATATTACCGCAATTTACTGTTAAACTTTCCTAAATCTTAAAAATCGATCCAGAAAGCTATTATATAAATACAGAACTTTTTAATCTTTTGAGTAATGTTCATAAAAAATAGTGTTTCTATACATATAGTCATAAGTATATATGGAAAGTTAGGGTTTATACGTATATTTTATGTGTAGTAATGAGTTTAAGGTGTTTTATATAAAAGGAACAATATTCTGAGTTTATTACTGTCAAAGTAGCCAAATATAACGCATCTGTTAATTCTATGGGTTAGCAAAAAAATTTAAAATTTTAAACGGTCTAATTGAGATAAATTAACCTTATTTAAGCAACCCTTTGATACTATCGTAAAATCGAAGTCAGGCATAGAAAGTGAAATTGCCTTTGATACGTCTAAAACAGCTAATTTTGAAAAGTGGCTCCCCTTAATCAGCATATTACGAACTGAAAGGAGAGAAGAGGTTGTTAACTTTCTTGATTGTAGTTCACAATTAAACTTATAATTCTTTTATGACTTGTTTAAATAT
>CAZTUN010000105.1:765-5419 GCA_964616845.1 uncultured Rickettsiales bacterium
CAATGTGATGATGTATAATAAGTTATCAAGGCGGCAAGCAAAACAGCAATATTTCCAATTGCATCATTACGACTACACAACCATACGGACTTACGATTACTATCTTCACGGCTATGACGTGATAACAAATAAAAACAAAATATGTTTGCTACTAGCGCAAGGAACCCTACAATTCCCATTATATTAACCTCAGGAGGAGTGCCATTAATTACTTTATATATAGCCTGTGATAAAACCCACAAGCCAAATATAAACATAGTTAGTGATTTAGTTAGTGAGCTATATGCCTTCATACGTACTGACTTGCTAAGTACATATAGAGCAATCCCATAATTTGTAGCATCTCCTAAAAAATCAAGGGCATCAGCCTGTAAAGAAACTGACCCTGCTGCTATACCAGAAATTATTTCCACTATAAACATTATAGCATTTATTACCAGAACTGCCCATAGCGCCTTACGGTAAGCAGTATCTATACTTGCAATCTCTGGGGTTGGACAACAGTATCTCATCATAGATATTCCTTAATTTACTTACTTATTTTTTTATCAATTTTTTCTGGCCTGTCATTTCTTGACAAATATTTTTCATTTGTTCAACATATTTAGAGCTTGAGTTATTCCCATATTTTTTATGCTTTTCTAATATAGAAACACATTCTTGATTAAGAAGAATACGCTTCTCTTCAGGAGATTTATTAACAAGTTTATGATCTAAGGTTGATTTATAGCTTTCTTGACATCCATTAAGAGCAAATATTGCTAAAAGAATGACAATGATAGTATTTTGATTCCTCATCTTTATTCTTCCTTATCTATATTTTAATTAATATTAACTATTTGTTTTTTATAGTATTATAATTATTGGTCATTTCTCGGCATAATACTTTCAAATCTCGTGTTTCCTGCGTATAATTTAAATATTGATTAGAGTAATGCTTGTGAGTTTTGTGTTTCTTTTTTTCTATATCAGAGCTGCGCTCGGCTTGCGTCAAACATTTCAATCGCAATATCTCTTTTCTGTCTTCAAAAGATTTGCCTTGCAACTCCTCATCAAGAGTTAAGTTAGATACATTAGGTGCGCATCCGCATATCAATCCTAACACGGCAATAATGGTAATAATTTTTCTCATATAAATACTCTTATTTTGTTAAGATTAAAAATTACAGTTTTTCCTTGGCCAATACATCATTAGCTAAGTTGAATCGTTTATAAATGGCAGGCAATACCAGCAAGGTAAGTGTTGTTGCAGTTATGAGACCTCCAATTACCACCGTTGCTAGTGGCTTTTGTACTTCTGCTCCTGCACCTGTTGCAATAGCCATTGGTACAAAGCCCAAACTTGCGACAAGTGCAGTCATAATAACTGGTCTAAAACGTGACAAAGCACCATCAATAATTGCCTTCTGGAATTCTAATCCTTCTTGTACTAATTGGTTAATACGAGTTATCATCACTAAGCCATTTAGCACCGCAACTCCAGATAGGGCAATCAGACCTACTGCTGCCGAAATAGAAAATGGCATACCACGCAACCAAAGTGTTAAAATGCCTCCAGTTAAGGCAAATGGCACTCCCGAAAATACCAGCATCGCCTGTTTAACTGAGCCTAGCGCAGTAAACAGCAACAGAAAAATCATAAAGAAGCAAGCAGGCACTACAATACCAAGCCTTGCTTTAGCTTCTTCAAGATTCTTGAACTGTCCATCCCATTCTAGCCAATAACCTGCAGGAATTTTTAATTGGTTATCAATCTTGCTTTTAGCTTCTTCTACAAATGAACCAATATCGCGATTACGTACGTTAGCTTGAACTACTACCCGACGTTTACCATTTTCGCGACTTATTTGGTTAAGGCCTTCTACTATCTCAAGTTTTGCCACTTGCTTGAGTGGAATATAATAAGGGCGACTATGTGGCTGATTTGCTATCCTATCTGCCATATTATCGTCTTCTTTTGAAAGTAAAATAGGCAGATTTTCTAATATTGTCAGATCTTGCCTCATACCTTCGGGTAATCTAACTACAATTTCAAAGCGCCTATCACCCTCAAACACTATTCCCGCATTCCGACCACCAATTGCTATTGCTAAAACGTCGAGTACATCACTAACATTAAGTCCATAACGAGCAATAGCATTTTTATCAAGTTTGACTTCTAGCATAGGCAGGCCAGAAGTTTGTTCCGTTTTTACATCTGCGGCACCATCTACTGATTTTAGTACTTTCATAATATTAGATGCAACTTTCTCCATAAGGATAAAGTCATCTCCATAGATTTTTACAGCTATGTCCGAACGTACGCCAGAAATCAATTCATTAAAACGCATCTGTATAGGTTGAGTAAACTCATAATTATTACCTGGCACATCCGTCACAACTTTATTAATTTTATTAATGATTACTGTTTTATTCAGACTGGGATCAGGCCATTGCTCTTTATCTTTAAGAATAATAAATGTATCCGAAACGTTAACTGGCATAGGATCAGCCGCCATTTCCGCCGTTCCTGTTTTAGAAAATACAAAAGCTACTTCAGGAACAGAACTAACTGCTTTTTCCACCGCAAACTGCAATTTCTGTGATTGGGTAAGTGAAGTAGATGGAATACGCATGGCATGCATAGCAATGTCTTTCTCATCAAGTGTTGGGATAAATTCCTGTCCCATAGTTATAAATATGACTAATGCAAATACAAAACATCCTACTGCCGCTCCTATAATAACTCTAGGTGCTCTTAAAGCATAATGAAGTGCCGACTCATACCACCCCTTAGACCTATGTATAATACGGTTTTCTTTTTCTTCTACTTTACCTTTTACACATATAGCAATCATAGAAGGAATAAAAGTAAGCGATAATATAAATGCTGCTATTAAAGCAAAAATCACCGTCATTGCCATTGGCTCAAACATTTTGCCTTCCACCCCACTAAACGTCAGTAATGGAATATAAACCATAATAATGATGGCTTGACCAAACACAGAGGGTTGAATCATTTCACGACTTGCTATCATTACTTCATGGAGTCGCTCCTTAATAGTTAATATTCTTTTTTCGTGATGTTGACGTTCTGCAAGGCGACGTAGACAATTTTCTGTAATAATTACCGCACCATCAACAATTAGACCAAAATCAAGTGCTCCTAAACTCATTAAATTGCCACTAATTCCCGCACGAATCATACCTATAGATGTTATTAACATTGAGAGTGGAATTACAAGTGCTGTAATAAGAGCAGCACGAAAATTTCCTAAAAGAGCAAATAATATCATAATTACCAATAACGCACCTTCAGTAAGATTTGTCTGTACAGTACTAATTGTTCTATCTACTAATTTAGTACGATTTAAGACTGTTTTAACCCTAATGCCTTGAGGTAATGATTTATTAATCTCGTGGAGTTTTTTATCAACTGCTTCGGAAACAGTACGGCTATTTTCACCAATTAACATTAATGCTGTACCTACTACCACTTCATTGCCATTTTCTGAAGCCGAACCAGTACGGAGTTCTTTACCAATCTCTACATTTGCCACATCCTTAAGATAAATGGTAATCCCCCCACGGTTGGCAATTACGATATTCCTAATCTGTTCAGCACTTTCTATCCGTCCATCTGCACGCACTACATATGCTTCACCATGCCTTTCAATATAACCAGCACCTATGCTAATATTATTACGTTCAAGTACATTTACTACATCAGAGAAACTTAAACCTAATGCTACAAGCTTAGCTGGGTTAGGTTGTACGTGATATTGCTTAACATATCCACCAATAGCATCTACACCTGCTACTCCTTTTACACCTTTGAGCTGAGGCCGGATAATCCAATCCTGGACAGTACGTAGGTATGACGCTTTTTCAACATCAGTATAAAGTTTTTGGCCTTCTGGAGTTAAATAACTACCATCGGATTGCCATCCTATTTTTCCATCTTTTTCCTTTAAATCCGCATATTCAACTGTCCACATATAAATTTCACCAAGACCCGTGCTTATAGCACCCATTTTTGGATCAGCACCTTCAGGCAAGTTTTCTTTTGCCTCTGTAATGCGTTCATTCACTTGACTACGTGCAAAATAAATATCAATATTATCATTAAATACTGCTGTAACTTGGCTAAATCCGTTCCGCGAGATAGAGCGGGTATATTCTAATCCAGGAATACCAGCCAGTGATGTTTCCACAGGAAATGTTACTTGCTTTTCTACCTCCATAGGTGAAAATGCCGGTGCTACAGTATTAATTTGTACTTGATTATTGGTAATATCTGGCACTGCATCAATAGGCAGATTTTTTAACGAATAAATACCAAATGCTGCAACTGCAGCAGTTAACATCACAATTAAATAACGATGATGTAAAGAAAAACTTAGAATACGTTCTATCATGGTCAAACCCTTAATTTTAATGTTCATGTTCTGCATCGGTTTTGCCGATATCTGCTTTAACCACAAAGCTATTTTTAGCAACGTAGAGTTGCCCCACTCTTAACCCACTTCTAATTTCTGTCCATTCTGCATCACTCATACCAGTTTCAACAGGTTGTGCTTTATAAAGCTCTCCTTCTTCTTTTATAAATACAACAATATTATTACCGAAGCCGAAGTGGATGGCGGCCGTCCCGTGTGCGTGGTTGGCGCCGATG
>CAZTUN010000106.1:0-5354 GCA_964616845.1 uncultured Rickettsiales bacterium
GGGTAAAATTCCAGGTGGATTTTTTAAACGTGAAAATAGGCCTTCAGAGAGGGAGACTCTAATTAGTCGATTAATTGATCGTCCAATTAGACCAATGTTCCCTGAAGGTTTTTACAATGAAGTGCAAATCATATGCACAGTTCTTTCATATGATGGAGTAAATGATCCAGAAATAGCTGCTATGGCTGGTACTTCTGCTGCTCTTGCAATTTCTGGTGTTCCGTTTGAAGGTCCTGTAGCTGGAATAAGAGTTGCATATGTAGACGGACAATATATTTATAATCCAACTCCAGAACAGATGGTAAATAGTCAGCTTGATTTAGTTTTAGCTGGAACTAGTACGTCAGTTCTAATGGTTGAGTCTGAAGCAAAAATACTTAGCGAAGAAATAATGTTGGGTGCTGTAAGTACAGGTCACTCTAACATGCAACCTATTATTAATTTAATAAAAGAATTTAAAGATCAAGCTGGAAAACCTGATTGGCAAGTAGTATTACCAGATTATTCTGAGCTTGCTAATAAAGTTAAACTTATCGGTGAATCTGATTTAAGAGCCGCCTATAAGGAACAGCAAAAACAAGAGAGAGTTGCTAAGCTTTCTTTAGCAAAAGAAAAAGTGGTTAGCACTTTAAAAGAAGAATTAGGAGATAATTTTAAAGAGAAAGTTACTGCTAATTTAATTAAAGAACTAGAAAAAAATATTGTTAGAAATGATATATTAGATCATCGTAGACGTATTGATGGTAGAGGTGAATCTGACATTAGAAATATAGTTGGAGAAGTTTCTATTTTACCAAGGACTCATGGTTCTGCATTATTTACGCGTGGCGAGACGCAAGCTTTGGTTGTTCTTACCTTAGGAACAAATCAAGATGCGCAATCAATTGATGATTTGCTTGGAGACCGTAAAGAAGAGTTCATGCTTCATTATAATTTCCCTCCATTTAGCGTAGGTGAAGTTGGTGCAATGAAAGCTCCAGGTCGTCGTGAGATTGGTCATGGTAAGCTTGCATGGCGTGCTTTAAATGCTGTTGTGCCTAACAAAGAGCAATTTCCTTACACAATAAGACTAGTATCTGAGATTACTGAATCAAATGGTTCTTCTTCGATGGCTACTGTTTGTGGTTCGTCTCTTGCACTGATGGATGCTGGTATTCCTATCAGAAGTGCTGTTGCGGGTATTGCAATGGGTCTAATAAAAGAAGGAGACAGATATTCTGTACTTTCAGATATTTTAGGTGATGAAGATCATTTAGGTGATATGGATTTTAAAGTTGCAGGTACAAGAGATGGCGTAACTGCATTGCAAATGGACATAAAAATCAATGGTATTACTGTTGAGATTATGGAAAAAGCATTGCATCAAGCAAAAGCAGGTAGACTTCATATATTAGGAAAAATGGAAGAAGCTATTATTACTCCTCGAGCTGAGTTAAATAAAAGTGCGCCAAGAATACATTCTATACAGATACCAAAAGATAAAATTGGTGAGGTTATAGGACCTGGCGGCAAAGTTATCAGAGAAATATGCGAAGTAACTGGAGTTAAAATTGATATTAACGATGACGGAATTGTTAATATAGCTGCAGTTGATGGCAACGCTGCTGAGGCTGCTACTAAAATGATTCAAGGAATTGTACAAGATGTTGAAGTTGGTAAAATTTATGAAGGTAAAATTTCTAAATTGTTTGACTTTGGTGTTCTAGTTGAATTTTTAGGTAAAACTGAAGGTTTAGTACATATAAGCGAAATTAGCGATCAGCGTATTGAAAATATACATAGTGTTTTCAATATCGGCGATGTTGTTAAAGTTAAAGTTCTTGGTTTGGATCGTGGCAAAGTACGTTTAAGTATGAAGAGAGTTAACCAAGAAAGTGGTGATGATATTTCTGATCAGTTTGAAGAAGAAAGCAAACCTTCTTCAGGCAGAAGAGATAGAGATGATCGTGGTTCTCGAGGAAATCGTGACGATCGTCATCATGGTGGTCGTGATAGGCATCGTGATGATAGACACCGTGACGATAGACGCGATGATCGCCACCGTGATGAAAGACGTGATGAAAGACGTGATGATCGTCATCGCGATGAAAGACGTGAGGATCGCGAAGATAATCATGCTAAAAAACGCAAATTCTTTTAATAATTAAGTTTTGGTCTAGGGTATTTATAAAAAAAAATAATAAAATTTTATAAATCTCTAGACCTAACTAAAAATATCCTTTATATAGTCCACCTCAGTTGTTTTCTTTTATATATTACGGAGCGTAGCGCAGTCTGGTAGCGCATCTGGTTTGGGACCAGAGGGTCGGGGGTTCGAATCCCTCCGCTCCGACCATTTATATGTTAAATGTAACATAAGAGTGTTGTATGAGTACTAGAAAAACTATCTCACTTATACTAATTCCTTGCTGTATAGCTTTTTTTGTCTATACGCTTTATCAATTTTTTTTAGACGTTAATGCTTGGCGTGGAACTATTATAGATATAGCTCCGACTAATCGTAGTCCTGGCGGAATGGTATTTTATTCTTTACTTTTTTTTATACTTAAAAACATTCCCAATCTTATAATTCTAAACTTTTGCAGAAAGTCATTTGAGTCTTAGTTAGTGTCTAATTCACTATAATTTCTATAATCAGTCTGCCGTGAAAAAGTCTACGAGCCACTCTTAGATTAGGCTATATAATATTTTCATGGGAAATAAATTATCAGAAATCAGCAGACTAAACTACAAAAGCTTGCAAAAGATTTTGTGGTGAATGCTTGTTAAAATGGCTATTTTTGAATATACATGAAAGAAAATTATGAAGCCGTACCGCAGTTTACTTGATCGTAAATGAGGAACGGAAGTCATGATTTTCTTTCATGGATAACAAAAAGAGACTTTTTCACAAGCGACTAATCAATAAAGCCTTTATTTCTGCCTCTCAAGGATTTGTAGATTTTTGCAATTATTGTTTAAGCGTTGCTAGAGAGTTGCGAACGATTTTATTTAAAAAATGGGCCTGCAAATCCGTTTTCAGATACTTTAGATTTTTGTGGAACTAAATAGTAATAGGTTGTTTCTGGATTATCTGCCTCTGGGCTGTAATGGGGATAAACTTTTTCTACTGGTTTTAGGGCAAAGCTTTGCCTAGGTTTTGCTGGTTTTGTTAACTCATTTAAGGGATAGTTACTTGTATTTGAGTTGTTTTGTACATTAGGCTGCATAGTTAAAGCTTGTTCTAGAGAATTATTTTTAAAATCATCAATTTTAGGAATTGAATCTATATTCATTGCATTCTTCTTAGCTGAATAATTTTTCATCAGTTCTAGTGCGGTTGAACCTGCTGGAGGGTATTTGTCAAAAAGATCTATTTCACAGCCAGAGAGTGAAAGTATAATAATGATAAAAATTACAACAGGCATAATATATAACCCCTATGGCATAAATATTATGAGCAAAAACGTAGTGATTATGATGATAATATTAAAAAATGTGATAAACGTGTTAGAAGTAAATTTGTTTTATCGCAATTTTAATATTATTCAAATTGTTATGCAGATAATTTAATCTGCAACTACTTTTAGCTCAATTAAATAAAATTCAATTAAAATGAAAAAAGGGGAATATGGTAATTCTTACTATAAATAATTTATATTTTCTAGTGTAATATTTTATAACAATGTTATTATCTAAAAAATAACGTAATTATTTTTCTAAAAAGGGAATATATGGATAGTTTAGATTTTATTCATTGGGATCATGGTAGCAATCTAACTTTAGCGTTAGATTTTGCCTTAGCCATAGCAATTTTTGCCTGTTTAAGATTATTTTTGGGTTTTATATCTCATGTTAATACAACTAATGAGCTAAGTATAAAAGATAATTTAGCGTTTGGAGTGTCATTGGCTGGCGCAGTATTTTCTGTTGCTATAGTTCTTGCTGGTGCAATATATGGAGAGCCAGTTTTTACGATAGAAGATTCTGTTTTAGCGGTAGGTGTTTATGGAGTTCTTGGTATATTATTAATGGGAATAACTAGATTTATATTTGGCAAAATAGTGATGTCGAGTATGAATGTTTCAGAAGAAATTCTTAAAGGAAATGTTGCTGCTGCGGTTTTAGATGCAGGCAATATGATAGCTACTGCTATAATTATTTATACTGTCATGATATGGGTATCAAATAATACCATAAATGGAGTTATTGATGTAGTTACAGGTTTCTTTGTTTCACAAATTTTATTAAGCATTGGAATATATATTAGAATAAAATTATTTTGTCGCAAACATGGAGTTAATGAGTTTACTGAGCAATTTAAAGCAGGAAATGTTGCCTTAGCATTAAGGTTTTCTGGTCGTAGGATCGGAATCGCCTTTGCTATAGCAGCAGCTTCTAATTTAATTGTTTATGAAATACAAGATGGGTATATTTTATTATTTTATTGGGCATTATTATCTGTAATTGTTATGTTTGTTCTTACGTTATTATCGTGGCTAGCACAAAGTATAATATTAGCAGGTGTTAATGTAGATAAAGAAGTATTGGCAGAAAAAAATATCGCTATAGGTATAGTTCAATGCGTAGTTTATATGTCTTTAGGAATGTTGTTAGCACAATTCTTAGCTTAAATATTTTACCTTATGCTATATTAGGGGTAATATTACTAAATATTTCCCCTGCTTATGCTAGTATATTAAAAGCACTTGAGTTGCAGAAACTTTGTCACAATGCGGTATCCGCCCAATTAGGAGCAGATAGTTCTGATAAGTTTAATCCAGAATATGCTGGTAAGTGCAGGGGATATATGGCGGGTTTTTATGATAGTGTATTTATATTAGAACATGTTACAAATCATAAAACCATATGTGTACCAGATTATATATCTGTAGAAAATAATACAGCAATATTAGATTCTTGGATTTCAGCCAATCCTAAATTAGCTGCTGATGCAAATGCTGCTGTTGCATTGCTTTCTGCTTATGAAAGAGCTTTTCCTTGTAATAAAGATCTAAGCAAAAGGCGTTAATAGATCAGATTATCTTATAAAGGGATAAAAAGGAAAATTAAAAATCTATAATATTTATTATAATAGTTTACAAACACTACTTATTAATGCATTAATATCTTAATATTTTTACTAAGTTGTTTTATTTATTTTTAGTTAGGTCAAAAATCAAGAATATCGTTTAACTTTAGGACATGAAGTGTGTTTAAAGAACTATTATTGATCACCCTAAATTTTTTTAAAAGCTTTGCTTGTGATGGATCTAGGGTGATGTCTAAATATGTTTTTATCTTAAAAATAATAAATTTATATAGTCTGCCGTGAAAAAGGCTACGAGCCACTCTTAGATTAGGCTATATAATAT
>CAZTUN010000107.1:0-5348 GCA_964616845.1 uncultured Rickettsiales bacterium
CTCCATATCCAGATGATGTTCGTCAAGATCGGCTTTGTGTTGAGATTGATAATGGTTTAGTTAGCAAAGTAACTTTACAATAAAGGATTTAATTATGTATGCATTTCATTTGGCAGCCTCTATTTTATTTCTAATTGCTGGTGTTGCAGGGATTTTTACTGGAAAAGGACCTTTTCTTCCAGTTATTATTGATTTGCTTTTTGCTATTTGGGGTTTTGCAACTCTTCCTCACTGATAGTATAAATTAAGGGCACATCTCCCATCGACCACTAATGTTGACGCGCTTATAGCGGCAATGTGTCGCGCAATCTAATTTAACAACGAGAATTAAAGATGGAAACTCGTTCATTTATTATTCCTGCATCTAAAATTCCTGACGTCAAGGAAAAGCTTTCCAAGTTGAATAAGCGAGCAGCCAAGCTTGGAATCCAAGAAGTTACTTGGAATATTGGTAAGGCATTTATTAAGACGTTTGAGGACCAGGACACAAAGCATGAGGTATTGATGGTTCCATTTGAAATTAATGGACCCCTTGATATTTCTTTTGATGGTTGGAGTTTTATTGCAACATTCCAGCACCTTCCTACTGGTGAAAACATTATCAGGGCAATTTCTGATGATGTAAAAGTTCCTACTTTTTATCGCGATACTGGCAGTGCCTGTGACCATTGTAAAGTTAATCGGTATCGTAAGGATACTTATTTGCTCCAGCATACTGATGGTAATATGGTTCAAGTTGGCAGCACTTGTATTAAGGATTTCTTGGGTGGCAATTCTCCTGATGATATTCTGAATCGAGCTAATTTGGCTTCCGATGTTATTGGCTTTATGTCTGGCATGGAAGATGAATGTGGTGGTGGCAATTCTGATCCAGTTTACTTTATTGAATCGGTGCTTGCTCAAACTGTAGCATGCATTCGAGATTATGGCTGGATTAGTAAGTCTAAAGCTAAAGAAGATAACTCAATGGCAACTGCTTCTTGGGTTATGAATAATTTTCATCCGCCTCGTGATCCTAAATTTCAGAAAAGCATTCCTACTAGTCTTGATCACGAACGGGCTAAAATGGCTGCTGAATGGGTAGAAGATTTGACTGATTCTGAAGTTGAAGATTCAGATTATCTTTATAATATTAGAGCTATTGCCAGGTCTGGCATGGTTGATTCAAGAACTATGGGATTTGCTTGTAGCATTATTCCAGCTTTTGATCGCGCAATGGAAGCTAAAAATCCCAAGAAGATTTCTAAACATGTTGGTCAGCTTAAAAAGCGCCAGCTGTTTAACCTTACACTTAAACATCATTTTTCTTATGATGGAGTTTATGGAGTTAGTCATCATTATCTTTTTGAAGATGAAGATGGAAATGTTATTGTTTGGAAAGCATCATCTTCTCATGATATGATTGAAGGCAAGAAGTATTGTGTTAAGGGAACTATTAAAGAGCATTCTGAATATAAAAATATCCCTCAAACTCTTATCACGCGATGTGAGGTAATGAATAGTTATGACTCCAATAATTGAAAAAATTAATAAGCTTCTTAGTCTTGCTAAGTCTAGTAATGCTAATGAGGCGGCTGCTGCTGCCGCTGCTGCTGATAAGCTAATTGCTCAGCATAGAATATCAGAGGCTGAGTTGCAAGCTGCAACTAAAGTTGATTTGCCTTCTGCAATTAAAGATGCAAATCCTCTTTATGAAACGGCACGAGTTACAGCTTGGAAAACTCATCTTGCACATTTTCTTGCTGCAAATTATGGCTGTAAAATTATTAATGATTTTACTTATACTGAAGAGTCTAGAAATAGAATTTCTCGTTATTATCTAATTGGAAGCAAGGGTGATGCAGAAATTGTTCGTTATATGTTTGCTTGGCTTTCTACTGAAATTGAAAGACTGTGCAAAGTTCATTGTAAGGGTAAGGGTCGTGTAGTTTGCGCATCATATTGTGATGGTGCTGTGGCTGGCATTAAGCAGCAGCTTGATGAATCTAAACAGCAAACAAAACAAGAAGCCATTAAGGTTGGAGCTAGTGCAGCGCTAGCCATTTTGGATGATCGTTTGCAAAAGGCAAATTTGGAACTTCGCAAGTTGTATCCAAGCGCACATTATGTTAAAGATAAATCTCATCGACAGATAGATATTAATGCATTTAATAAGGGCAAGGTTGATGGATTGAATATCCACCTTGGTAAATCCTTGAAGGAGTGAGTGTTATTATATTATAATAAAAAGGAGATTCAAATGTTATTTCCAACAATAAAAAAAGTACCTGTTACTATAAATGAAGTAGTTACTGTTAAGCTCCATGAGGGGCGAATTATTGCTGGTGTGATTGATGATATTCGGGGTGATTCGTTTTGGTTGCGAGCCAGCCCAGATCCTAATTCTTATAGATCTAAATTCTCATTTAAAATTGATCAAATAATTAAACTTAATTAATATAGGTAAAATATGAAAAGCTATAGTGGTAGCGCTTATTTCAAGTTTGAGATTGAGCGCTATGCTGGTATTGATGGTAAGTTTTATTCTGGAGAAGAATTGACAAAGTTGGGCGGTGAACTTAATATCGAAGGGGAATGGATTACTATTCCCCTTGATGTTGGTGGTTCAGCGTCATTTAGTCCTGGAAGATATAATGCTCTTCCAGAAGATTGTTATCCTGATGAGTATGACCTTGATATTGAATATGTTATGGATTCGTCTGGTAAAGATTGGCAAGATAAACTTACTTCTTCTGAAGAAAAGAATATTGAAGAAATTATTGCTGATAAATCTCAAGAATCTTATGAAGATGATTGTTGTGATGATTACGAAGATTATGATTATGAATGATATCCCTAAAGAACAGAATGTTCTTTGGGTGGTGGAGGCGGCTTAATCGTTGAGCCGCCCCAGGTTAATGGTAACCCTTTGTTTCGCAAATGCGAATCAAGAAAACCATATTAATTTTATTATGGTGATAAATGTCAGCGTATAGGAAACCTGTTATGATTGTTGGCAAATCATTTCTTGAAACTATTCAAGATAATACTTCAAAATCAGCAGATAAAAACCGTTTAATTGAAAATGAATTAATTAATAAATATGCTGGAAAATATTTATTAATTATTAAAAACAAAATTGTTAAAGCTAGTTTAAATGGTGAAAATACAATGATTTATGGTGGTCCTAAATTTTTTAAAAAAATTGGACCTATAAGGTCATGAAAAGAATTGCTCATCTTCTTAAAGAAGAGGGATTTAATGTCATTATTAATGATCCTTTATCTGGTGAAAGATCAATAGAAATTTCATGGAAAAAATCATATTAACCTCATATAAAAGAATATAAATGTCAGCGTATAGAGATCCCGAAAATATTATGGATAAATCTTTTATTGAACTTATAAAGAATAATACAATAGATTCAGCAGTTAAAAAGCGTATTATTGAAGAACAAGAATCTGAAAAAATTTCTAGAAAACTTCTTCCAAAAGTTAATGCTTTAATTCTTAAAGCAAGCAAAGAAGGCAAGCACACTATTAATTATTGGGGTCCAACATTTTTTAAAAGTAAAAAATGGACTTCTAAAGTTAGAGATAAACTTTGTATTCTTCTTAGAGAAGAGGGCTTTTCAGCAGAAATAAAAGAATCTCCTATTGGTTATGGTCATCATATTTGGATTCAAATAAGTTGGAAAGAATTATGCTTACCTTCGGATTAACAGGCGGAATTGCTACTGGCAAAAGTACAATTAATAAAGTATTTGCTGAATATAACATTCCATTAGTTGATGCTGACATAATTGCAAGAAAAGTTGTTGAACCCAAAACAGAAGGACTTTATGCTTTAGGAAAAGAGTTTGGCGCACAGTATATTAATGCTGATGGTTCTTTAAATAGATCTAAATTAGGAGATTTAGTCTTTAGTGATTCTAAAGCTAGAAAACGATTAGATCGTATAATGTTTCCTTTAATATTAGAAGAATCAGAAAATCAAATAAAACAACTCCATGATAATGGACACAATATAGTAGGGTATGATTCAGCGCTTATTATTGAAAGTGGATTGGCAGATGGGTTTAGACCATTAATTGTTGTTTATTGTACAGAAGAACAACAGATAGATCGTCTTATGAAAAGAAACAATTTATCATGGTCAGAAGCTATGAATAGAATTTGTTCTCAAATGCCAGCAAGAGATAAAATTGCTTATGCTGATTATACTATTAATACTGGTGGAACAAAAGAAGAGTCTGCTAATCAAGCATTAGAAATTATTAAAAAATTACAATCAATGTGAACAACTAATTACACGGAGGTCTCCCATCGACCAGCAAAGCGCCGCACTAGTGCGGGGCGGGCAAGAAGATGATTGACAACCGCTTATTATTTAATTAAGGAGATACATAACATGCGTGATGAAGTTAAGAAGCATATCGAGGATAGTCTTGCCAAGATTCGAGTTATTTTTGAGAAGGCTGCGGAACGAATTGAATCGATTCCGGCTGATGGAAAGAGCAAGATTCCTGGTACTACGCTAGCCGCTGAAGTTGGCAAGGAATTTGGTGTTCCTGGTCCTACTATGTATCCCACCATGCTTTTCTTGTATAAGGATTACCCTGATACGATTTGTAAGAAGGGTGCTCATGGTGGTATTTATCGTGTTGTTCCAAAGACTGACAGTGCTGATGAGCCTGTTGCAACTATTGATGTTGCAGATTTGGATAGCGACTCTAAGTGATGTTCATTACCCAATAATTGGGTAATTAGCAAAATAATAAACAATGGTTGTTTATTATGTTTAATTGGTCTGTTAATTTTAATTAGGAGAATGAAAAATGGATAAGTTTACTGTTCGTGATGCTTCGGGTTCTGTTGATGTGATTGCTTCTGCTACTAAGTATGCCGAGGCGCTTAGCGCCTGGGTTACTGAGAATGAGGTTAGCGCAGACACTATTGAGGCTGCTGTTGAGGCGGTTTTTGACCGCTTTGACGGGAAGCGCCTTCCGATGCCTGCTCTTTTGAGCATGACTGTTACTGAGCTTGGGGCGACTCCTGAGCAGCATAAGTCGCTTACTGCGCGAGTTCATGCGTATGTAAAGGGGCAGACCGCTGCTGGTCGTCTTGAGGTTGGTAAGGGTCCTAAGGGTGGCTGTGGTCGCCTTGCTCGCCCTGGTGAGCCTGTTCCTGCTAAGTCGGAGTGATAACATCAGTCACGTATTAGCTTAATCAAGCCAAATAGTATTTGGGGCTAATAGTGAAACAAATGTATTCTACTAATAAAGTATAATTAAAAGTATTGCGAAAGTCACGCTTCATACTAGTGCTTGGCGCACGACATAGCAATATAAGTAGATTATATAATATTAT
>CAZTUN010000108.1:0-423 GCA_964616845.1 uncultured Rickettsiales bacterium
TTTAATAGAGGAATGGCTTTTTTTTTAGCTAATTCTATATAACTAGGAATTTTTGTACTAAAAATCATCAATTGGTCATATAAAATTGGAGCTAGAATAATAATAGCCCCGCCAATAATAGTACAAAATATAGCAACTATTGTTATTGCAGATAAAAATCTAGGTATCTTAAGGTTAGAAAGTTTATCAACTAGAGGGTGAAGAAAATATGCAATAATCAACGCAACAACAAATGGTAATAAAATCGCTTTTATGAGATAAAAAAATATTCCTACTATAGATAAAGCAATTATAGGATAAATTTTACAGCTAATTTTCTGATCAGACATTGTAATAACACTTACATTATTAAGGGTTGATATTGTTTTTATCTAAGCGGTGACGTACAAGTAGCAAGCCACTCGAAGTTTTTTCTAAGTAAAG
>CAZTUN010000108.1:433-1992 GCA_964616845.1 uncultured Rickettsiales bacterium
CCAAGTTTTCATAGTTTAAGTTGGTTGAAATTTTAATTTGTGCGTATGTCGTATTTAGCTGTTCAACAATAATATCATTAATTGCGGAGATAGTTTTTAAGTCATTTTGGGTTTTTTGCCAAGTTTGAAGATTTTCTATAGGCACAATTATTTCTAAAGATTGTGTTTCTTTAATAGCTTTAGATAACTTATCTTCTGGACTAATAGAAAAATTGGTTTGCTTTAAATATTTTTCCATATTACTTGCAATATAATTATAAGCGCTAGGGAGATCTTTTTCTGAGTTTTTATCAGGAGAAAAAGCGACGTTTTTTTGCTTATCGAGATTATTTAGGTCTATTATATATCCTAAAGTTTCATTAGAAGAGAGTGTAGTTTTTGTATAAATAATTGCTACAAAAATATTATTAATGCGATAGCTAGATTTTAAGTTATTTATTTCTTCAAGTAAGGCGTGATTTTTAGCATTAGCATCTAAATTATTTACATTTTGGACATAATTTAAAATTTGCTGATATTTATCGCTTGATTTTACCAAGGTATAAATTGCATTATTGGAGTTTTTAGCAATATTCTTCCATGTTTGATACCAGCTATCAGTCTCGTTTATTTCTACAGATGCTTGGTTTAAATTAATAACAGGTATAATTAACACACTAGGACGTTCGATATTTTCTACCTTAACATTGGAATCATTTTCTTTATTTTTTTGATTAGGTTTATTTAAGGTGTCTGAGCCAATTATTGCTTTAACCATTGCTGGATTAAAATCTATATCAACAGTGGCACTATAATAATTATTGGTAATTTTTTCATTGCGAACTTCAAGAGCGTTTACCATCTGGTTTATTTGTTCAGGAGTAGCATTTATAGAAGAATCGCTACCTTTAAGGCGAGCAACTAAACTCTTAAATGCTTGAGATTCAGCATCATTCATAGCTTTTTGTTGCGCTTCTTTTGAGCTATTGCCATGAGCTGAAACAGAAATATCAGTTACGGAGAATGGATTATTGTCCTGCCCAAAGCATAAAATAGGCATAATTATTAATATTATGAATGTAGCTAAGCTTTTTAATCTTTGCATAAAGTAAATAACTTTTTATTTAGAAAAGGTTATAAATATTTTTTATATTAATGGCTTTTTCCTAACAAAATCAATCGGTAGAGAGAGATTTTATTAGGTTATTAAAGCGTTTTTACAATTAGAGTATTCTAGAATTTTATAAATAAAGCCAATATTTTGTTAGTTTCTATAATATTCTCTAGTTGTAACTTTTTCTATGACGTGATACTTATTTACACCAAATTTTATTGTTTATCCAGATTAAACTAAGCATAAAGAGAGCGTATATAAAAATGTCAGTATCTTATAGCGATTCAGGTGTAAGTATAGATAATGGTAACTTACTTGTTGAAAAAATTAAACCATTTGCAAAAGCAACTTCTAGAATTGGTGCAGATACTGAGCTTGGTGGTTTTGGTGGATTATTTGATTTAGCGGCATGCAAGTTTAAAGATCCAATACTAGTATCTTCAACTGATGGTGTTGGAACAAAATT
>CAZTUN010000108.1:2002-5194 GCA_964616845.1 uncultured Rickettsiales bacterium
CAAAATTGAAAGTTGCGTTTGCAGCTAATAAGCATGATACAATAGGAATTGATCTGGTTGCTATGTGTGTTAATGATTTAGTTGTTCAAGGTGCAGAGCCACTATTCTTTTTAGATTATTTTGCTACGTCAAAATTAGATGTAGATGTAGCAAGTTTAGTTATAAAATCAATTAGTCAAGGTTGTAAGCAGGCAGGTTGCGCACTTATAGGTGGGGAAACGGCTGAAATGCCAGGTATGTATAGCATAGGTCATTATGATTTGGCTGGTTTTGCTGTTGGCGCTGCCGAACGTTCTTTAATATTGCCATTAAAAACTATCAATAAAGATGATGTAGTTTTAGGTATAGGATCAAGTGGGGTGCATTCTAATGGATATTCATTAGTGAGACATATAATAGAAAAAGAAAATCTGCAATATGATAGTAAAGCTCCATTTGCTCAAGAGAAAACTCTAGGAACAGCTTTATTAGAACCAACAAAAATTTATGTAAAGTCTTGTTTGGCAATTAAAAATATAGTTAAAGCTTTTGCTCATATTACAGGAGGGGGCTTGTTAGAAAATATACCAAGAGTATTACCAAATAATTTAGCAGTAGAAATTGATTGTAAAACTTGGAATTTTCTTCCAGTGTTTAGTTGGCTTAAAAATTTAGCAAATATAGATGCATTAGAATGTTTGCGTACTTTTAATTGCGGAATAGGAATGGTTGTTGTTCTTGATAAAAATAATGCAAAGCAAGCAATAGAAAAATTGACTGAGCAGGGAGAAGAAGTATTTACAATTGGCAGAGTTATTGAGCGCACAGGTCATGGAGTGGAATTTACTAATCTAGATAGCTTAAAGTAGCTTTTATGAAAAAATTGAAAATTGGTGTATTAATTTCTGGTTCTGGTACAAATTTACAAGCAATTATAGAAAGCTGTAAAATTAGTTCCTATCCAGTTGAAATTGCAGTAGTTATATCTAATAAGAAAGATGCATATGGATTGGTAAGAGCTAAATCTAACAATATACCAGCTTACGTAATATCTCATAAAGATTATAATACTCGTGAAGATTTCGATAATCAAGTAAGTCGTGTGCTAGAAAGTTATAAGGTTGAATTAGTTTGTATGGCAGGATTTATGAGAATTTTATCGGAATCATTTGTGGATAAATGGTACAATAAACTTATAAATATACATCCTTCTTTATTACCATCTTTTAAGGGAGCGGATGCTAAAAAACAGGCTTTAGATTGTGGGGTAAAAATAACTGGCTGCACAGTTCATTTTGTTCGCAAAGAAGTAGATACAGGTCCTATCATATTACAGGCGGCATATCCTATTATTAGTGGCGATACGGTTGAATCTATTCGCGAGCGTGGGCTGCCTTATGAGCATCGTTGTTATATTGAAGCTATAAGGCTTATTGCAGAAGGAAGAGTAGAAAATTTTAACTGATTTATAAATACTCAATAATTTTATTAGTAAATTCATCAGTACCCAATAACTTAGTTGCATCTAGAAAATAGTCTTTATTGTTAAAACAGTGCCAACCATTATTGAGTGTTTTGATTAGAGCGGATTCTATTGTGTCGGCATAATTATTAAGCCCAATATATTTTAACAACATAGTTGCAGCTAAGATCATAGAAGTTGGATTTGCTGTATTCGTATCTGCAATTTCTGGCATATGATCATGCGCAGTAGTAAATACAGCATATTTCTCGCCGATATTGGCTACAGCTTTCATTTCTAGTAATTGCGGTATAGAGTTTAAGCTATTATTATTTTTATCAAGGTTAAATTGAAAAATACTATAATTATTATCATTTTTTGCTATAGCAGAATAAGTAGTTTTATTACATTCAAGATAAGTAGGAATATCTAATTTTAGAAAATGTCGATCATTTTCAGGGGGTGGAGCAAGTGGAGCGGTAAGAAGTAATTTATATTCCATTATCTTGTCCATTACTGAACCAGGAATACCAAATCTAAAACCATGGCTGTAAGAACGACTACCCATTTCTACGGTATGAATTTTGATAGGTACTTTGCTAAAACGAAAAATATTTAAAACAGAGTACATTATTTCAGTACCTATTCCATCGCCAAAACAAACACAAATTATAGCATCTGACATAAATTTAAGAAAATCATTATAAAATTATATTGGTAAACCATAAGTTATTTTATTATAGTTACAATCTAAAAACGATTTAAACTAAGAAGCAAGATATTAATTCTAGTGGAAAATATATATGGTTGAAAAAGTAAATTCTACAGCAAGTTTAGTCATATTGCATGGAGATGAGATGGCTCAAGTTGCATTTGAGCAAATTATAGATAGATTCTTAAGAAATAAAATTAATATTAAATTACAAGAATTTGATTTATCAGCGAAAAATCGCATAAAAACCAATGGTAAAATAGTTAAAGATTGTATTTCTGCCTTACAAAAATGTGGAGTAGGCATAAAGAATGCAGGAATTACTGTTAATAAGAAGCAGCTTAAAGAAATTATTGATCAGCTTAAAAAAGAGTCAATTATTATAGATGAAGCTAGTCTTGATCCTTTGGCAACAAAGTCACCAAATGGAGCAATAAGAAAAGGTATTAATGGTAATATTTTACGTGAAGATATTGCTTTCGAGAATTTACAAAGACATTTTAAAGATTGGAAAAGCTGTAATATAGAAGTTCTGTCTCTTTCCGAAGGTGGTGTATTAAATGGCTTTAATGATGTTTGTAGCGAAGATGGATTATTATCCTTAAAATTAAATAATAATTTATTACATAGTAGAAAAATATTAAAAGAAGATGTTTATTTATTAGCTACAACTAAATTATCTAAAGTTGTAACTTGGGCAGAAGAGTTGTTTACATTGGCCTTGATGACCAAAAGATCAGTCTATTTGGCATTAAAAGACACGGTTCTCATGGGTTATGATGGAGCAATAAAAGAAACAATAGAAAATATATTCAAAGATAAATTTGCAAGTAAATTCAAGCATGCAGAAATTGACTATAATTACGGTTTAATAGATGCTCAGGCTGCTTTAATTGCAACAAATCCTCCTCAAAAGGCATTATGGGGTATTCCAGATAATAATGTTGCCTATAAGATGCAAGCAATGGTATCTGAACTTAAACGTAATGGGATAAAATCTGCTATTAATTGTTCTGTAGCTAGAATGAGTGCAGGTGGT
>CAZTUN010000109.1:0-1798 GCA_964616845.1 uncultured Rickettsiales bacterium
GTAGCTAGGATCGCTACGAAAGTTCTTAGATTTTTCATTATTATCCTCAAAAATTTGATAACTAAAATAAAAGTATTTTTAAACTAGAGGGTACGGATCTTAATTTTTCTAAGTTCAGCACAAACTAGCGGGGCGCATGCTAGCATAAGAAAATAAAAAAAACTTGACCGTAGTCAATATTATTACATTATGTGTAGTATTCTGTAGACATCGCAATCATGTTGCTGGCAATTTTTGTATTGATCTAATTTACATGAGTTATTCTTAGCACAGCCTATTTTGCAGTAACTTAGCAATTCTTCTATATTGGATACGGTTATTTTTCTTCCCTTTATAGATAAATCTAAGTCTTTATGAAGTTTTAATAATCCTCTAGACAGTGTCTCTGGCTGCATACCTAGTCTAGAAGCTACTATATATTTATTATAAGGAAGCGAAATAGATTTATCTAGATTATTGTCGATTAAAAGTTTTAATAAAAAACATCCGATTCTTTGGGTAGTACTTAACTTTGTAACATGCTCAAAATTAAGTCCCAGTTGCAATAAATGTTGTGAAATTGATCCCAGCATTTTAAGAGCTATGGTTGAATTTTCTATGACAATATTACGAATTATTTTTGATGGTATTGTAACTAACTTTGCTTTACCTTCTACTACTTGTGCATTGTAGTTATATTCAGAATCCTCAAAAGTTGCAGATTCACCAAATGTTTCACCTTTAGTGAGTAAGCTAATTACGGTTTCCCCGCCATCGGCATTTATATGATAAAGCTTAACCCAGCCATCAATAATGATATAAAAATTTTTTGCTTGTTCACCATAGGCAAAGATTTGGCTTCCTTTTATATATTGATGTATATGGGAGTGTTTTAAGAAAGTTGTAATTTCTTTATCGTTTAAGCCAGTAAAAAAAGGTACATTTTTAATGGTCTTAGCTAAATAATTAAAATTTTTCTCTACATCTTTCATAGAAATAAATATATCTTTCTTGAGGTATGGTAATATATAAGCTAATCAAATATTGATAAATATAGTGAATATAAAGACTAATCCACTATATTTATAAAATAAAGGAAAATTGCTTTTGGAATCTTAATATATGAACTTAGAATTTGAATATAAAGGCATATTTTGGTTTTTAGCTCATTGTTTATTCTTTGTAGTTATATCATTACTTACCAAGCAATTATTAGTAAATTTAAATATATTTGAAATAGTTTTTTTTCAGACATTTATAGGTTCATTATTTTTATTAGTGATGGTTCTTACTTCTCATAAGAAGTATTTTGTATTTGAAAATTTATCTATGCATCTATGGCGGGCACTGTTATGGGCTGTTGCTACAATTATATATTTTTATGAGATAAATAAGGTAGGAATGAATAAGTCTGTAGCATTGAGTTTTAGTGTGCCTTTATTTACTTCCGTACTAGCCGTAATATTTTTAGGAGAAAAAATAAATATACTAAGATTAGTTTCGTTACTTCTTGGAATAATAGGGATGTTAATTATTATAGAACCAGGTATGGTTGGCTATCAAAAAGAGTCATTATGGATAATATTTGCATCACTTTGTTGGTCTTCAACGGATATTTTAATAAAAATATTAGGAAAAAATTATAATGCTGTAGTAAAAACATTCTTTTTTGCGGCTTTTAGTGCTGTGTTTACATTGCCATTTGCTATAAATTATTGGAAAAATCCAAGTTTTAATGAATTATTATTATTGATTATTTTGGCAGGAATGTTTGTTATTAATATCATTTCTATTTCAAAAGCTTATAAATATTCTGATT
>CAZTUN010000109.1:1808-5175 GCA_964616845.1 uncultured Rickettsiales bacterium
CCGGCTCCGGATTAATGTTCAGATTATCATGCTTTTTAATGCCAATAACATTTAGTCAGCTTGTGTTTACGGCAATATCTGCTCGACTATTTTTTGATGAAAAAATAACTCCACCAACTATTTTTGGGGGTGCTATAATTATAACAGCTTCGTGGCTTGCAACAAAGAAATTAAAAAATTATAAAGCTAAAACCAAGGGTTAGAATCACTATGGTTGGACAAATTATAGCAAACCATTACTGATAGTATCGGCATAATTATAAAAAATATTGCAGTTAAATATATAAGCAGCGACATATAATAATTCTCTCTAAAATTATAATTTATAAAAATTAAAGATTGTCCTTTTTAAAAATAAGGTGAAATTAATTTGAATAATCTCACCTTATGAGGGCAATAGTTTAAATTGCTACTAAGATAAGTTATATAAAGGTTTGTCATTACATTATAATACAGAACATTCTTAGTATCGGCAGGGATTCTAGCTGAAGGCTAGTTTTGTGTGTTTGATGTAAATCAAAAGCTATTTCTTAGGCGTTACTGGGGTATAGTAATTTATCAAGCTATATAAAAGCTAAAGTATAATTGCCTGTAAGGTATAAATAGTTGAAATTATTAAAAATTAGCTAAAAAGTTATTTTAGTAGTTGCTTTTTTGAATTTTAGACGTTAATAAGGCTTGCAATTGGAAGTTGTTTTGCGGGTGTGGCGGAATTGGCAGACGCGCTAGATTTAGGTTCTAGTGCCGAAAGGCGTGGGGGTTCAAGTCCCTCCATCCGTACCAAATCTTGAAAAGGTTTGTAATTGATTAAGGCAATAAGTTTAGATGTTCCTATCTAGTTCTTTTTTTACTCTTAAGCTGTAATATTTTCTTTTCGGGGTTTGTAAAATTCTTACTGCTGGTTAATTTTATTATTTATATGGTATGGTTTTATTATGCAAATTAATGAATTGAAAAAAGAAGGTTTAAGTAGAGAATACAATGTTGTAATTTTATCTTCTGATGTTGCAGATAAAATCTCTGCCAAATTAAAAGAAGTTGCGGTGAATTTTCAGATGCCTGGATTTCGTAAGGGTAAAGTTCCAACTAATATGATAATGAAACAAAAAGGCTCTTATATAAAAGAAGAAGTTGCTTATGATATTAAGGGTAGTGCATTAGATAAAATTCTTGCCGATAATGATAATATAAAAATAGCTGGTTATCCTAAGTTCAATAATAAGTCAGAGCTTGAAGAAGGTAAAAATTTTGAGTTTAATATATCTTTTGATACTTTTCCTGAGATTTCTGAGATAAAGTTAGATGAGATAAAAATTAATAAATTAAAAGTAAAAATTTCTGACGAAGATATTCAAAATCATTTAAATGATTTATCAAAAATTAATAAAAAATGGAATGATACTTCTGAAGATCATGTAGCAAAAAATGGCGATGCTGTAGTGATTGATTTTGAAGGTTATGTTGATGGCGAAAAATTTGAAGGCGGTTCTGCTGAAAAATATACTCTAGAGCTTGGTTCTGCAAGATTTATTCCGGGTTTTGAAGAGCAATTAATTGGCAGTAAAGCTGGTGAAGATAGATTGGTAAAAGTTAAATTCCCAGAAAATTATGGTAGTCCTAAATTAGCTGGTAAAGATTCTGAGTTTAAGATTAAAGTTCATAAAGTACAAGAAGCTTCTGCTACTGAGTATAATGACGAATTTGCTAAAGCTTTCGGTATCGAAACAATTGATCAATTACGTGATAAAATTAAAGAGCGTATAGAGTCTGAAGTTAGTTCAGTTATAAGAATGAAAATGAAAAAACAATTATTTGATAAAATTGATTCGCAAATAGTAGTTGAATTGCCTGATTCTATAGTTGATGCTGAATATAAAGGATTGCTTTCTCGTAAAGATGTAACTCAAGAATTGGGTGAGAGTGGAAGTGAAGTTTCTGAAGAAACTAAACAAAAATTAAAGTCTATAGCAATAAGAAGAGTAAAGCTTGCATTAATAGTAGATAAAATTTCTAAACAAAATAATATTTCAGTAACTTCTGAAGATGTTAGAAAAGGAATTTTAGAGCGCGCAAGACAATATCCTGGTCATGAGCAGAAGATTGTTGAAATTTATCAAAAAAACCGTTCTGCTGTTGATTCCATCAAGGGTGAGATTTTAGAGGATAAAGTTGTAGATTTCTTGTTTGATAAAACTATTGATGGTGAGATTTTTGCCTCAGTGGAAGAATTAGAAAAATTTGCAACGTCTGAAGATATATAAAAGCAAAAAATCTAGCTTTTTAGAGATAAAAGCTAATTTTATTAAAGTCATGTGCTAGGGCTGTGTCTTTTTTGTGGAATTTGCTTTTTTGTCGATTGCTTAGTTTATTCAATATATTTAATATCAATACCTTATTGTATCGTAATTGCTTTATGTTGCAGTCTGTTATATTTGAATCTAAGTTGTTGTCAAAATAATCTAATATTTCTTATGCTTGCTATATAGGGTATTTGTGATATATCCTAAGATAAGTAAACTTTTATTATCTATATTTTAATATAGTGTTTACAGTTAGTTTAAGAAATAAAGTGATAAAAAAGGTGGTTAAATAATGAGAGAGATTTTTGATGCTCACATGGATTTAGTTCCTATGGTGGTAGAGCAGACTAATCGTGGTGAGCGTGCTTATGACATTTTTTCTAGGTTATTAAAAGAAAGAATTATATTTGTAAATGGACCAGTTCATGATGGCATGTCTAGTTTGATAGTAGCCCAATTATTATTTCTTGAAGCGGAAAATCCTGAAAAAGATATTTGCATGTATATAAATTCACCAGGTGGCGTGGTTACGTCGGGATTGGCTATATATGATACAATGCAATATATAAAGCCAGATGTTTCTACCTTATGCATGGGGCAAGCTGCATCTATGGGTTCATTATTGTTAGCTGCTGGAGCAAAAGGAAAAAGATTTGCTCTACCTAATGCAAGAATAATGATTCATCAACCTTCTGGAGGTTTCCAAGGTCAAGCAAGTGATATCGAAATTCATGCTAAAGAAATATTAGAGTTAAGAAGTAGACTAAATCGTATCTATGTTAAACATACAGGACAAAAATTAGGTATAGTTGAGCGTAGTATGGACAGGGATAATTTTATGACCGCAGAGCAGGCCGAGAAATTTGGTCTTATTGATGGGGTTATAAAAGAAAGACCTCCAGTTGCTGCATCGAAATAGTTATTAGTAAATTTAATTTTAAAAAATATGGTGTCTTATGGCAAAATCTGATGGAGAAAGTTCAAAAACTACCTTGTATTGTTCTTTTTGTGGCAAGAGCCAGCATGAGGTGCGTAAATTAATAGCAGGTCCTACAGTATTTATTTGT
>CAZTUN010000110.1:0-3050 GCA_964616845.1 uncultured Rickettsiales bacterium
TTTCAGGTTACGTAAGTAGGAGTATGTCTTGTGACCAAGTGTAGGTACTTAACATGTTAGTTGCGATTTATACCAACTTATAATGTCATTTAATCCAGTACTAAGGTTAAATTTTGGGTTAAAATTAATTTGATTAATTGCTTTACTGATATCTGGGCATGATTCTCTTATATCACCAGATAAGAAATTTTTATATTCAGGAGATTTATTGTAAGTTAGTCCATGTGTATTTAATAATTGTAATAGATTATTATATAATTTATTCAGTGTTACTGAATGGCCAGTACCTATATTGAAGACTTGAAATTTTTTATCATCACTGTGGTTTACGGCAGCTAATATGTTAGCTTGTATGACATCTTCTATGTAACAAAAATCCCTTGTAGTACTACCATCACCATTAATATATATATTATTATTATTTAGCATGCAGGTTAACCATTTTGGTATTACAGCAGAATATTCGCCAAGTGGATTTTGACGTTTACCATAAACATTGAAATATCTTAATCCCGTAGTGTTGAAATTAAAATTATTTGAAAATTTTTCAGCAATTATTTCATTTTGTAATTTACTTTGTGCATATGGTGATAATGGATTGCCAATATTAGATTCAATTTTTAGTGGGTCGTTATTATCACCATAGACTGAGCTCGAGCTTGCATAAATAAAAGAATTTACATTATATTCAACAGCTAGTTCAATAATATTTTCAAAACCTCCTATGTTGGTATCATAGCATATTTTAGGGTTTGATATTGAAAATGGTACTGAGCAAATAGCAGCATGGTGCAGTACATAATCGATATTATTACTGAAAATTTTAGCGCAAAGATTTTTTCGATTTATGTCTAAATTGTGATATTCAAAGTTTTCCCATTGATGATGACTTATATTATTTTTTAAATCATTGAGATTTTTTAATGAGCCAGAGTAAAGATTATCTATGCCAATTACTCTCTGATCCAGCTTTAATAAATATTCGGATAGGTTAGATCCAATAAATCCGGCACAGCCTGTTACAAGCCAAACTTTAGGATTTTGCGTGAGGTATTCTTTAACTTGCTGATATGTGTACATAATTAATACAAAAATCTTAAAGAAATAAATTATACTGTATTTCGCATAATTATTAAATTAATAATTCAATATTAATAAAAGAATACTTGCAGATTTTCAATAATTCTATATTGTGCGCATATGGAAACCTTGAGTAAGGAAGCGATATGCGCATAGATAATTTCCCATTAAAATTTAAAAATCTTTCCATTAATTTATTTATTTTAGTCTGTATCTTTTGGCTATCATCAGAATCGTTATTTGCAAATAAAGCCACAAGGCCACAAGCGCGGCTTTTTAATTATCTTAAAGCAGATGTTGGTGATAATCCAGCAAGGCAAAAGGCTGTCACAGCTGAAAATGGAGATGATATAAATGCTGCTATTAAAAGTTCATTGCTATCTTATGGTAATGATAAATTAACCCCTACTCCAAACGAAGAAATTGATTTATACACCGGGACATTAAAATTACATTATGTAGATTTTTCTATACCAATTGCGCCTGGATTAAACTTGGAAGTAAATAGGGTTTATGATTCAGTAGTATATAATTATGTAAATTTCGATCAACGCACAAATTTTTATGCATATGATTTTAATTTACCGAGTTGGAATATAGGCACGTCCTATTTATTTGACCGTACGGTAGATAGTTGTAAATTAAAGAATGATCCATGCGATTTAATAATAACGCATGCAAATGGAACAACAGAAGCATTGCGTCGTAATAATTCAAATTTCCCAATGTGGGAGTCTAAAAGCGGAAGTATTTTTGATGGTAATACAGGTATATTGATTGATAAAAGGGGATTTAAATATACCTATGATGGTCATTCATTTATTGTAAACGGTGGGCAGAGGGATTATTTAACAAAAATTGAAACTCCTGATGGTAAGCATTGGTTAAAGTTTGAATATGACGGACCTTATTTACAAGCAATAACTAGTAGTGATGAGAATAAAAAGATTTCAATAAATATAACAATGCCGCCATATTTTTATAAGCAGCATTATAAAGATTATGGTTGGCGCAGAGGTGAGTTTAGTATCTATGAGCCGACAGGCATAGTTTTTGAAGGAAAAGAGGTTGTTAAGTACGATTATAAATTTTATGACGGGTTGAAGAAGTCTTTTGGTAGAATAGCCTTGCATAAGGTAACCAAAGCCAATGGTGAGACTATTGAGTATGATTATGACTTTATCAATTTAAAAAAGGAAAAGGGTGGTGATTACGCACTCAACCATCGCTTACAATTAATGAGTGTAAAACATTCTAATGGTGAGAGTGCTGCTTATTCTTATATAGATGACGATGATATGGATCATCATAATTTTCTAAGAAACATAAGGATACATACTGTAAATCATTATACAAATAATAAGTTTAATAATGATGAAAGTTTGAATAAATGGACTATCACAGAAAATTCACATTCTGTTTATCAGGGTATAAAGAGTAGAACTATTACAGTTAAAGGACCATATCATAGTACGCAAACTATTTATAGCCACAATAGTAATGAATATGCGTGGCAGGCTGGATTGCCTCTAGAAAAATACATTTACAAAGATAATAACATCTCAGAGCAAAATATATTACAAAAAGAGATATTTACGTGGGATAAGAAGTTATTTAGTAATTATTATTATTACTTAAGCTCGACTATTAAAGAAGCAGGTTTTGATACGCAGTCATATAAACCAAGGATGAGTGGTAAAAAGATATTACAATACACAGAAAATGGTTTAGATACTTATAATATACAGGTTAAAAGTTTTGATGATTATGACAATCCAACAGGAATAGAGATTATTGGGAATAATGGTCAGAGAAGGACAATTAATCATGTTTATCATAATGATAAACCCAAGAATATACTAGGATTAGTATCACGAACAAGTATTGATGGGCATGTAATATTACAGCAGTTTTATGATTGGCATGGCGCACTAGCAAATAGTATAAAACTTGGTAAACAATTAAAGTAT
>CAZTUN010000110.1:3150-5119 GCA_964616845.1 uncultured Rickettsiales bacterium
GCTAGTACGAGTTATACTTATCAAGATTTTGATAAATATATTTATTTTGATGATTATAAAGTACACGAAGAATACAATCATGCTGGCTTGTTACTGAGTAAAACAGAAAATAATGATAGAAAGAAAATTCTACAATATGACGGTTTGGGTAGGGAAATATTTGAATCATTTCCTTTTAGTCGTTCGTCAGCTTATAGTTCACAAGGTCATTATTATAGTTATGATAGTTTAAATAGATTAACTTCAGATTGTTATCCTTATCAAGATAAACATTGTATTAATTATAATTATTTATCGCATAATACAGTTAAAGTTACAGCTCCTAATGGTGAGTATAAAATAACAAGTTACGATCCGTTTTCACCTGGCAATAGCAATGTGGTAAAGATTATTGAAGATAAACGCACCACTGAAATTCAAAGAGATTATCTTGATAGAGTAGTTGCTGTTACACAGTATGATGGTACTAATAAAGTAACTAAGAGTTATACTTATGATAATAACCATAATCTAATAAAGTTTACAGAGCCTGAAACTGGGGTTACGGAATATGAATATGATGTTGTGGGAAATGTAACCAAAGTATTACACAATGGTAAAAGTATTGAATACAAATTGCATCAACAGAATTATAAGATTCTTGGTAAAAAATATTCAGATGAGAGCTTTAATGAAACTTTTAAGTATGACAACAATGGTAACATAGTTGAGACTACTAAAGGCGGCATAACAAGAACTTACCGTTATGATAGTACCAATAAACTTATTGAAGAAGGGTTGCTACTTGATGGTAAAAATAAAAATATATTAAGCAAAAGCTCGGTTGGTTATAATTATAATAATAAGGGCTATTTGTCAAAACTAAGATATCCTGATGGTTATGTTCTAGACTTAAATCCTAATGTTTATGGACAACCTACAAGATTAGGAGGTTATGTAAATAATATTTTATACCATTCGGATGGTAAATGGAGTGATTATACACTTGCTAATGCAGTAAAAGTACAAACACAGCTAGATGATAATAAGCGAGTGAAGAAATTTCAATATGGCACGCTTTCATTAGATTATGACTATGATAGTAATAATAATCTAAAGAATCTAAATCTTACTGATTCAAATAGTAAAGACTTTAATTATAATCTTAATTTCGGTTATGATTTACTTGGTAGAATCAGCAAAGCACAGGGACCTTGGGGTAATAAAACGTATATTTATGACGGCATTGATAATATTACTGCTATTAATCTTAATAATAAAAATATACAGCAAGATTATAAGTACCAATATTCAAATCTTAGGTTAACTTCGATTAAGACACCAAATGGAATTGAATATTTTGATTATGATAATTTTGGAAATATAAGCAAAGATAAGAAAAATAAATATTACTATGGACTTGATGGTCATTTATTAAATACATCAGGGGGCTTAACTTCACATTATCAATATGATACTAGTGGCCATAGAATTATTAAGACTGAACGCGAATTATTTTCTGAGCATAATAATATAGCTTTTTACACTAAGTCTGGTGATTTATTAATGGAGTATGATGTTAATAAAAATAAAGCAACAAAATATATTTATTTTAATGGCAATAAATTAGTAGCAGTAGAGCAAGCAATAGGCAAAGCGGCAGATAAAGTCGAATATTTTTATAATGATGCCATCGGCAGCCCTGTTGCTATGGCTGATAGCAAAGGTAAGACAATATGGTATCAAGTCTATGAGCCATTTGGTGTTACTTATTTATTAAATGTTAAAGACAATACTAATAAGTTTTGGTTTGCTGGGAAAGAGAAAGACAAAACAGGGTTAAGCTATTTTGGCGCTAGGTATTATAGCGAAAACCAAGGTAGATTTATGTCTCCAGATCCAGTTGATGTTAAGCCTGAACTACCAAGCACATTTAATCGATATGTTTATGCGAATAATAATCCGTATAAGTATGTGGATCCGGATGGGA
>CAZTUN010000111.1:0-1478 GCA_964616845.1 uncultured Rickettsiales bacterium
GAATCCTGAAGATATCAAGAAGCATAAGGGTATTATTGCAAATCCTAATTGCTCTACTATTCAAATGGTTGTTGCATTAAAACCACTCCATGATGTGGCAAAAATAAAACGTGTTGTAGTGTCTACTTACCAATCTGTTTCTGGGGCTGGGAAATCAGCTATGGACGAGCTTTATAGTCAAACTAAAAGTATTTACGAAACAGATAAAAAATCTCCTAACGTTTTCACAAAACAAATTGCTTTTAACGTTATACCTCAAATAGATAGCTTTCTTGACAATGGTATGACTAAAGAAGAAGCTAAAATGGTTAATGAAACCAAAAAAATTCTTGATTCTTCTATTGCAGTTTCAGCAACTTGTGTGCGTGTACCTGTATTTATAGGTCATTCTGAATCTGTAAATATAGAATTTGAGAAAAATATCTCACCTAATGAGGTTAGAAATATCTTAAGTAAAGCATCTGGCGTAAGTGTAATTGATAACCCTGATGACTTGCAGTATACTACCCCTATCGAGTGCGTAAGAGAAGATAATGTTTTTGTTTCTCGCATAAGAAAAGATGAAAGTAGGGAAAATACTATAAATATGTGGGTAGTTGCTGATAATTTACGTAAAGGTGCTGCCTTAAATGCCATTCAAATTGCAGAAAAGTTGGTAGAAAAATATTTATAGTAGATTTTATAAAATCAATAATATTCCAAGGATTTGCTTGAATTTATCGTTTTCTAGAATCTACCTATTTTATCGGAAAGTTATTTTATAATTGACGATATTAAAGATAGGATCAAATGATCATCGGGCAAATCTTAGGAAAAAGATTTTTGTTATCTTCCTTAGTCATATGGCTAACGTCATCAGCTGCTTTTGCTGTACCTACATCTCAAGATATTGAGGCATATGTTGATGCACAACATCAAGCAGGAAAAACTTTAAACATTGTACAAAAATTTGGCAAAGACCTAAATGGACTATTTCTTAGCGGTCTTGATTTATCTGGAGCTGATTTATCGCAAGCAAATTTAAGCGATAGTAGCTTATATGGAACTAATTTAAGCAATGCTAAATTATCTGGGGCAAATCTTTCTTCTTGCGATCTTTCTTCTGCAAATCTTAGCGGTGCTAATTTAGATAATGCCAATTTAACTGATAGCGACATGCAAGATTCTATTTTAACTAAAGCATCTCTAAAGGGAGCTATTCTTCAAGATACTGTTTTATCTAATGCTATATTAAATGGCGCAAATTTTACTGAAGCAAAGCTTTATGGTGTAAAGCTATCTGGCATCGTTGCAAACAATGCTATTTTTGATAAGGCAAATTTATATAGCGCAGATCTAGAAGATGCAAATCTTTCAATGTCTCGCTTTGTCGATTCCTATATGGAAGGAGTTGATATGCAAGATGCTAAGATAGACAATGCTAATCTTTCTTTTGCTAATTTATCAAGTGCAATATTATCTCGAGCTAATTTTACATC
>CAZTUN010000111.1:1488-5013 GCA_964616845.1 uncultured Rickettsiales bacterium
CTAGAAAATGCAACTCTTCACAGTACGACTTTAAATAAGGCTAACTTATCTAAGGCAACTTTAAAGGGAGCAAACTTACTTCATGCTAATGCCAGAGAAACCAATTTCTGGGGAGCTATCATGAATAATGCTTTTTTATCGAGCATAGACTTATATAGCGCAGATCTAACTAAAGCTTATATGGCTGAGGACGATTTACGAGGAGCAAATCTAGAACTTGCTAATTTAACTGAAGCAAGGCTTGATAGATCAGTTCTATATGAAGCAAAATTAATGCAAACTACTTTAATAGACACTTCTTTTATTGGAAGTGAGTTACAAAATGTTGATTTCAGATCAGCAAATATGTATCGCACTAATTTAACCAAGGCTTCAATATGGAATGCAAATTTTATTGGAGCAAAATTAAATAACGCAATTCTTCGAGGAGCAAATATTCAAAATACTAGCCTTGCCAATACAGACTTAAATAATGCAGATGTTAGAAATTTACTTTTGCTAAATGTTCATGGTCTTGGTCAACAAGAACTTGCTGCATTTCAAGCCGCAGGTTCTATAATTTCATTAGAGCAATTAAAACAAATGTCTCGCAATAATCCTTATCTTGAATCAATTAATTTTAACCGTATGGATTTACAGAATATTGATTTCTCTGGCTCTAACTTGTCTAATTCCATTTTCACTCGCTGCAATTTATCTAATAGCAAACTTTCTTCTACTAATCTAACTGATGCCAATTTAAGTAGAGCAAATTTAGAAAATACCAATTTTGATAATGCTATACTAGATAATGCTGATTTTAGCCGAACTAATATTAATAAAGCCAGCCTAAATAATGCAACTGCAAAATATACAATTTTCTCTGGATCAGACATGGGCTCATCTAATTTAATTGGCATAAATTTAACTAATGCAAATTTAGAAGGAGTTAGCTTAAAAAATAGTAATCTAACTAATGCTATATTAACAAATGCTATTTTTCATCGCGCTGATCTTACTGATGCTATCACTACTAACGCAAATATTAGCAATGCTATTGGTGTAAGCAAAATTTCTTTTACAACTAAAGCTGGCAACGAAGAAAAAAGCAGCCAACCAGAAAAAGAAAGTAAAGATACTCAACCGTCAAAAGAAAATGAAACAAGCTTAAAATCATCTAATTCAACAACACAAGATCCTATAGCTACAACTACGCCTACCCCTCCTCCAGCTCCTCCACCAACTATAGTAAATCAAGAAAAAACTACAAAATAATCTAGTCTGCCGTGAAAAAGGCTACGAGCCACTCTTAGATTAGGCTATATAATATTTTCATGGGAAATAAATTATCAGAAATCAGCAGACTAGACTACAAAAGCTTGCAAAAGATTTTGTGGTGAATGCTTGTTAAAAAGGCTCACATAATAAATAATGTGAGCCTTTTGGTAATTTCATTCATTTTAATAAGCTTAAATTACTAGCTTTTTTTCTCTTCTTTAGTCTCAGCATTCATATTAGCAGAACCAATATTTCCAAATTTCTTACGGAACTCTGCAACTTTACCAGCGTTCTTTATTTTTGCTGTACCACCAGTCCAAGCATTGTGACTTTTAATATCTGTATCTAAATATAATTTATCGCCAGCTTTGCCATAAGTAGAACGAGTTTTAAAAGTGCTTCCATCTGTCATTTGCACTATAATTTCATGATAATCTGGGTGAATATTTGGTTTCATATTAACTTAACTCCACAAGCTCTTATTGAGTATTTATACATATAGTCGTAAAATCTAGACTTTTTCAACAAGGGCTTATACATTATATAATCTTCTAAATCAAGGAAAATTACTAGCCTATTCCTTGAGCATTTTTTTATAAATAACAATTACTTATAAAAAATATCTATTTTTTATTACTTTTTTATAATTTTTGCTAATCGAATCCTAGATATTATATGTCCATCTTTTTTTATGATTCTAAAATGCACATCTCCTATATTACCCTCTTCGCCCTCTAAAGGTAAATACTCTAACTTATGAACCAATAATCCAGATATAGTTACAGCATGCTTGTCTGGCAAATTCCAACCTAATTCACGATTAATGTCACGAACTGTAACATCTCCATGTACTATATAAGTACCCTTCTTGTTGGTTCTTTTTATATCTTTTAAGACAATATCATGTTCATCATCTATATCGCCAACAATCTCTTCTAAAATATCTTCCAGCGTAACTAAACCAGCCAGATCGCCATATTCATTAACTACTAAAGCCATATGAGTCTGTTTTTGTCTAAATTTAAGCAATTGATTGCCAATTGAGCTACTATCTGGCACGAACCAAGGTTCTAACATATCACTTAAGATATCATCTTTAGTTAAGTTATTTGGATTCTTATAGAATCTTAACAATACCGCTTTGGTATTTATTATACCTATAATATTTTCTGGTCTTCCGCTCCATAATGGAATTCTGGTAAAACTACTTTCTAATATTTGCTCCATAATTTTATCAATCGGCAATGATGAATCTATACTAACTATATTTTTCCTATGCACCATAACATCTCTTACCTCAACATATTGAAGATCAAGAACAGAAGATAACATATCTCTATCATGTTTAACTACTCGCCCCTCATCATGATACATATCTATAGCACCACGCAATTCATCTTTAGGCGAGATAAGGTCTTTATTATCCTTAGATACTCGAGTAATTCTAAGAATCATATTTACTATAGACTTTACTGCTAAAGTAATTGGCGTAGAAATTCTTACTATCCAGTATAATAAAGGAGCTATTAGTAAAGATACTTTTTCGGCATTATAGAAGGCATAAGTTTTAGGCAATACTTCTGCAAAAATAAGTATAATTAATGTCATTATTACTGAAGAATATATAATACCTTGATTACCTAGAAACTCTGTTGCTATTATTGTTCCAAGCGACGATGCTATTATATTAATAGCCGTATTTCCTAATAAAATAGTACTGATTAATCCATCTTTATCTGCCCTAAGCTTATAAACGATAGTGGCTTTTTTATGACCACTACTTTTTAATTTATGAATTTTTGCTCTCGATACCGCTGTAATTGCTGTCTCTGAACCAGAGAAGAACGCCGAGGCCAATACTAGCAATAATATTGCCCCAATATATAGTGCTATCATAACTTGACACCATCTCCTATAAATTTATAACTCTGATTCCAAAACACTTATCACATCACTTTCTTTTACGGAATCTATTATAACTGCCTGACCTATATTTTCTAATAAAATAAATATCATTTTACCATCTTTTACTTTTTTATCTTGGTACATCAGACTAACAATCTTAGAAATATCAGACTTGTTTAATTTTAGTGACTTTATCTGTGTAGGCATGTTCATTGCAACTAAATGTTCTTTTATTCTATCATAAATACTTTTATCGCATAGACCTAACCTAACTGACAATTTGGCTGCCAAAACCATTCCTATACTTACTGCTTCGCCATGTAACAACTTACTACTATAACCAGTTATAGCTTCCAAAGCATG
>CAZTUN010000112.1:0-4933 GCA_964616845.1 uncultured Rickettsiales bacterium
AAAGTATGAAACATATAGAGGGTTTAATTTATGCCTATAAATGCACGCATCACTACTTACTGCAATGTCATTGTCTCCTAGCCATGCAACAGCCTTACAAACATCTTCATCATTTTCACTTGTTGTAGCTATAACTAAATCCCCTGATTTAGCTTTGCGAGATTTTTTTGCAAATTCCTCTGAAACAAATGTTTTGGTCTTATAAGCATATGCACCGTAATGCGTATAGATTTGACCATAGTGAATACAACCAACCCCAGTTTCAGTAAAATCTTTTTTCTGTAACCTACAGCCTCGAATGAATTCACCTGTATCCTCTTGTCCCATAGGCAAATGTTTAACTTTATTATCATCAAAGTTAAATAAATCCTCCAGATTATAGTTGTATTGTTTTTTACGTATGAGAAGCTCGGCAGTGAGTTCGGAAATAAGAGAGGTGAAAGAATCCAGAATTTTTACAATCTCCGCCTGAATCGCCAGTGACCTTTTTGGGTTTTCTGGACAAGGGATAGGGATTTTAATTGGTGCTATATCTCGTGGGTATATATGAGGAATTCCACCACCACTTTTTAAATCGTACAACTTATTTTGCATGGCTTGAAGATTGTAAAAGCAATATTTAGCGAGCAATTTATCATGCGGCTTTACTGTAAAAGCATCTGATACAAAAATAGGTTGTTCCCACCAACTAACAAAACCAGCATATGCTCCAGAGCCAGCAATCACGATTGTTTGCCCATTCCGATTGCTAATATTATGGAAATAAGCTGGTGTTCTGCCACCTGCGATTACAGGGATGTTACCAGCAGTAACATCTTTTTTTGTGATGGCTGTACCACGCTTGATTTCAGCCATGCTTTCTAAAGTTTGCCACTCCACCTTAGCACCATCTAGTAATTTTTCTAAATATCTCATGACTTAAATCTCTATGTTGATATAATTTTAAAACAACTACCAAAGGCTTTAGATATATTAAGGTAATATATCTATTCTAGTTCCTATAGGAGTTAAGTTGTAGATTTCTTCAATTTCTGCGTTGGTTAAGGCAATACAACCTTTTGTCCAGTCGATTAATGAATGAGATTTTCCTACCAAACTAAATCCGTTCTTTATCCCATGAATCATAATGTTGCCACCTGGGTCAACACCTAATTTATTGGCACGTTGGATATCTTTTGCATTAGGATAAGAAATTTTTAAGGAAAGATAATAAGCAGAATTAGGATTTTTTGCACTGATAAAATAAACTCCCTCAGGAGTTCTATTATCACCTTGTTTTATTTTATTACCAACAGGCCTTCTTCCTAAAGCTATTTTATAGGTCTTTAGTAATTTATTATTACTGTAAGTATAAAGTTTTCTATCTGATTTGATTACTTTGATATAATCAATTTGTTCATTATGAGCTGAACACGAACTAGAAATAATAATAAATAATAAGGTTAAGAATATTTTTCTTAATGCGATGATTAACTTGGTCATTTATTTTTATCTTAAAATATTACCAATTATTATGAATAATGACTTATAATATGCTTGATTTTTTATTATTTAAACATACTACCACCATAACAATCATTAAATAATTAACAATTAATCTAGGGATCATTAATAATATGCAAAATAAGTTAGCCATAGCTAAATTAGCATTAAAAGAATTAATACGATTAATACAATTTAAGCAAGTGCCAATAACACACTTATGTAAATTTAAATTAGAATTTCTTATTGAGCAATATATAAATGAAGAAAGCCAACAAAAACTATCTTTTAAATCATCTCACGCAAAACCAAGAGATGGAAATAAGTATGAAGCTTGGTTTAGAAAAAATATTTTTTATCTAGAAAATGATGATGGAACTTCTAGAAAAATGGATTTTTCTAAAGAAAGTGATAAAAAATTGCTAATAGCATTACTAAGCAATGTATTGAGTAAATTAGAAGAAAAAAAAGGTGGTAAAAAAAAGTCTAAACAACCTAGTATTAAGGCATATAAAGAATCTTGTAGAAAGGCCATAAACTCTTTAGAAAAATTAAAAAATGAACATCAAAAAATTTTAACTGAACTAAAGAAGGATGCTATTACACAAAGGTTAAATAACATAGTAACACGTGTAAATGAATCAGGAAATAAAGAATTAAAGGAAGCATTCTTGTGTACTGAGACAAAAGAAATTGTTTTCTTAGTCGGAGAAGATGGAAATTTAAGGCGACTTAACTATCAAGAGCATGAGCAAGAAATAAATAATATACTGGATATGGCTATAAAATATTATAAAGATGAAAGAAAATGTAAAGAAAAGCCAGACAACAAAATTCAAACTCTTGCAGATGGAATTAAAGTTGTAGATGAGATCCTATTTGACAGTACAACTAATGATTTTCTAGAGGAAGTAGGACGGCGTGACTTTCTGAGAACGCCAAGTCCATTTCTTTATGATGCATCAGGAGAAGAATTAAAGGAAATGATTGCTTTACCACCAAGGTCTTAAAAATTGAGATTATTAGGGTTAGTTATTAAGCGGTATTGATGGTTTTTACTATATTTTTACAATAAAATCTTTTGTTTTAACACTTCTAATACACAGCAAAGCATAGAATAGCATTATAAATTAATTAAGTTATTATGCACAATAAGGACATTCTATGCAAAAAAAAGTTTTAGTTATTTTATCTAGTGTAATTACTTTTAATTATGCTATGGCTGAGGCAAGTGATAATCTCAACTTAGAAAATTCATTTAATGGAAAATTTAGTGGTAATTTTGCAGTGGTAAGTGATTACAAGTTTAGAGGAATTTCACAAACCATGCAATCTCCAGCATCACAAGGAACTATAGAATTTCTACATAATAGTGGAGTGAAATTAGGTTTCTCAGGTTCAAATGTTGATTTTGGTTCTGGTGCAGATGCTTCATTAGAAGGTGATATATATACTTCGTATAATACAAGTTTTTCTAACTTATCAAGTGAGACTGGAGTTATTTATTATTCTTATCCTGGAACAAAATCATCTAATAATTATAACTATACTGAGTTATATGAAAATTTAGGTTATGATTTTGGTAAAGTGCAATTAGGGTTGTCATTTTATTACTCTCCTGAATTTTTTGCTGAATCTGGTAAGGCTTATTACCCTAGATTATCTCTAACTATTCCACTTAATAAAAGCTTTTCATTAGATGGGTGGGTAGGTAGACAGTGGATAGAAAATAATAGCAAATACGGAGTTCCTGATTATACTGATTATGAAATTGGATTAACATATAAAATTGATAGTTTTGCTATAAAAACATCATATGTAGATACTAATTTAAATAGTAAGCAATGCTTAAATGATTTATGCGCAAAAGAAGTATTAATAAGTGTTTCTAAATCTTTTTAGCAAAAAGAATATTTGTTTTGTTGCTTATCCAATATGCGATAATTGTACCCAAAAACAATGGAAATATTAATTCTGTCTGATTAGTTACCTCAAGTACAAGTATTGCAGCAGTTAATGGAGCATCAAGCATAGCACCAAGGAATGCAGCCATTCCTACAGTAACAAATATTCTTTGATCAATCATAGGTAATAATGTACTTTCTAAAGAGCCTATTCCTGCTCCAAGAGCAAGTGCAGGAAGTAGTAATCCTCCAGCGCATCCTGATGCTGCGGTAGCTATAACATTAATAAATCGTCCAAGTAGATCTTGAAAACTAGTAACATTTATAGATGCTTTTAAAGCTTCTTGTATCGACATAATTCCAGCACCAAAAGAATTAATGCCAATATTAAAACTTATAGTTGCAACTAAAACTCCAGATAAAATAGGAAATAAATACCATTTATTTCCTGTAAACTTATTACGCCATATTGATATAATGATAATATATTGCCTTAATATTCGAGCGATTATACCGCAACTTATAGCTATTAATAATAAAACCAAGGCAATTTGTATTTGCCAAATGAAATGAACGGAAGGAAAATAAAATAAGGTATAAGAACCTGTAATTAGTTGCGCAGTTACTCCAGCAACGATAACCGCAAAAAAAGCTTTAATTTTGAACGAAGAAAATCTGTTCTCAAAGTGAAATTGCGATAATTCTTCAATTGCAAAAATAATACCAGCAAGTGGCGTATTAAACGCCGCCGCAAGACCAGCACTGCTTCCTGCAATAATCCAAGTACGCAGGTCAAGGGAAGGGATATATTTTTTAGTTTTTTCAGCAATAGATACAAAAATACTAGCAGATATTTGCACCACAGGACCTTCACGACCTAATGCTCCACCTCCGATTATACAAATGACAGAGCTTAGTATTTTTATAATCATTATTTTAAAACTTAGATACTGGCTTACGTTAGATGAGTTTTTAGGATCAATATTTAATTTTTGAATGGCATTAACAACTTGATCTACGCCACCTCCTGCAGCATTAGGTGCAAATTTTTTGCATAACCATGCACTGATTAAAAAGAATAATGGCGTTATGATAAAACCCAACATTTTATTGCTAGCAAAACGATCACGTGCAATATTTGTTCCCCATAAAAAAGCTTCATTGTAGAAAACAGCAACTATACCTGTGGTTACTGCAGCTATAAAAACAATAATTACAAAATAAATACTTCTAATATTAAATTTGAATTTCTTACCAAAATTAAGATTTTTACTATTAGACATAAATGAGCGATATTTTTCTTTAGTTAAAATTATTCCACCATGTGCACCAAGCATTGTTTTGTCAGGGGTTAATGTAACAATATCGCAGTGTGGAAAAGGTGCTGGAAACTTTTCCCCAATAATTAAACCTGCAGGATGAGAAAGATCTGCCATTAAATAAGCACCATTATCCTTTGCGATTTTACTTAATTTTTCAAAATCAATAGCTCTTGGATAAGATGATGCTCCACAAACTATCATCTTTGGTCTAAATTCAGCTGTTTG
>CAZTUN010000113.1:0-2583 GCA_964616845.1 uncultured Rickettsiales bacterium
TAAATTGCTTCAGCAAATGTTGTCTTTTCGTTAGCAATACGAAATAAATTTTGATTAGGAATTATAATTAAAGTATCAACATTTTTTTGTAACTCCGCAATGCCCTGCTCCGCAACTCTCATGCGACGAGGTCCTTCAAAATGAAAAGGTTTAGTTACCACCCCAACCGTAAGTATTCCCATTTCTTTAGCAATTCTTGCAATAACCGCTGATGCACCCGTACCAGTACCACCACCCATTCCGGCGGTAATAAAAACCATATTACTTCCCTGCAAATGACTTTGTATTTCTTCGTGAGTTTCTTCCGCCGCTAATCTTCCTACCTCAGGATCTGCTCCAGCACCTAAACCTTGAGTCGTTCTTTGTCCTAGCTGAATACGCTTTCCTACTACGTCACCATAACCTTCTAACGCTTGATAATCTGTATTGGCTATGACAAAATGAACTCCATCATCTCCGCCTAAACGTTTTTTTAACATATTACGAGTTGCATTTCCGCCAGCTCCACCAACACCAAAAACAGTAAGCCTTGGTTTCATTACATTTGCAGGTGGTAAATTGATATTAAGTGCCATTTTTTTTTGCTCCTACTTGCAGTACTTATTATTTTAATATTTTACCGTTATCAGGTAATATTTGTTCTAAAATCTGATCTCAATTGAACATTAAATATGTTCTTTAAATTCTAATTTTTGAATTTTATAATTTTTAAAAAATAAAAATCATTCGTATAAATTACTATATGCTATACATACGAAAAATAATATATTTAAAGCAACAAAATTTTTCTATTTATTAAATTATTTTTTTTATGTGCGGCTATTTTAAGAAATAATAAAAAAAGATCATTATTTATTTATCGTCCATTATTTTCTAAAATTTCTTGCATACGTAAAGCTCTATATCCAATTGCCCTTTCAAGCCTCATTGCAATCTCAGCTGAACCATGTCTAGCCCCCCTTCTCTGACTATCGATTATTTGGTGTGCCTCTTGCCCTCCCATTCTTCTATTTTTAGGAAGATTTTGTTCAAAAGGACTTTGTCCAGTCAACCACCTATGTAGCAAAAATGGAGAAAGTTGACCGCTTACAATACATTTTGCAGGAATATCTGATAGATCTGAGTTATTAATAACAGATTTTGTATCTTCTGATTTTTTCGACATCTTAATATCCTCTCATAACAATAATTTCTTAATATATTACGAAACCATTATAAAAGAATATATAAATATAATAAAAATTAAAACATTATTTTATTAATGAAACAACTTTTCCAATAATAATAATTGTAGGAGATATAAATTCTTGCTCTTGTGTTTTATTATAAATATTACCAATAGTTGCAAGACATGTTTTTTGCAAAGAAGTAGTACCATTATAAATAGCTATTGCTGGCATATTAACATCCATGCCGTTTTCTATAAGATTATTAGCAATTTGATCTAAATGAGTAAGCCCCATATATATTACTAGAGTTTTATCCTCAGCAACTAAGCTTTTATAATCTAAAGATGGTGTCGCACCTTTTTGTTGATGTCCCGTTAAGAATGTAACACTACTTGCAATGCCACGATGAGTTAAAGGAATATTACAATAAGCAGCACAGCCATCGGCAGCATTAACACCAGGCACAATTTCAAAATTAATATTATTTGCTAGCAAATGAAGCATTTCCTCTCCACCTCGTCCAAAAATAAAAGGATCCCCTCCTTTTAATCGTACAACTACTTGATTTTCTAAGGCCTGCTCCACTAACACATTATTTATTTCTTCTTGTGTCATTTCATGTTGACGACATGATTTTCCAGCATAGATTTTTTTTACACGCCTTGGGATTATAGATAAAATATCTTCACTTATGAGGCGATCATACACTACAACATCTGCTATTTTAGTAAGCAAGTAATGAGTTTTTAAAGTTAATAAGGCAAAATCTCCAGGTCCTGCTCCACAAATATAAACAAAAGGAGAAATTGGCTTTTTTATAGAAAAATTTTTAACTTTATTAAAAAACATATATTATTTACACAAGGTCTTCATCTGATTATAAGCAGAGTTAAATCCTTTTAGCGAATAACGATCCACTGAATAAGTGCCCCGCAAGGAAGATCCCTTAATTGTCATAGATGACTTAATTTTCATCTCGTTAATTATTTGCTGATCTATACTAGATTCTTTTGCCCAAGCAAAATTATCTTTAGTCAAGGACATGTAATAAGTATTTCCCTTATCAAAGCTAACATCAACTTTACTACCTAACTTATAATTATACCCCGCAAAAGTACTAACCTCATCGGCTTTACTTCCTAAACTTGTAACCATAAAATAAGGAACATCTCTTTTAACATAATTCCCAGTCTTAGTTATTGGATAGGAAACTATATAGCATAATTTACGGTTCTTTATAGTTGCACTATAAACTGACCAATTATCAAAAACTTTATCTTTTTGCTGAGCAAGTACTGGACTTGCAATTAAAGATAAGATTGACGATATTTTTATTATTTTTTTTATCATATAAAACTATAAAAATATAAACTATTTAATGTGATAGCTATTTAAAATTTTAGGTTAATTTATT
>CAZTUN010000113.1:2593-3160 GCA_964616845.1 uncultured Rickettsiales bacterium
AACTCTATTCCATAGCCATCATCGAAAGTTGAGATAATATAGGCACTATCTTTTAATTTCTGTCGTAACCTATATATATGACTTGGTAATGTTTGAGTATCAACCGAATCCTTATACTGCCAAACTTTTATTAAAAGATTTTTCTTAGTGATTTTTTCTGGATAGTTATTAAGCAATACCTGCATTATTTTTGTTTCTTTTTCTGTTAGAGAGAACTCTTGATCTTTTATAATTAAAGATAAATTACGTAAGTTCAACTTTATATAACCAATTTCTATATTATCTAGATTCAAATTTTGAATTTTATCACCAAGATTTTCTATTAAACTATTTAACCTAAAAGGCTTAGGCAATGTGGTAATTTCTCCATTTATGATTTTAATTTCCTGTGTGCTCTTATCGTCTATAGTAATAATGTCAGCCTTATCATAAGATTGACGCAATATAAATTCAAACCCTTCAAATAAGCTATGTTGAGCAAGCAACTCTAACAGCTCATTATTTTCAGATATAATTCCTATACTAGACTTTTTAAGCACTAAGTGATACTAAATTGATTGATTAGAT
>CAZTUN010000113.1:3170-4879 GCA_964616845.1 uncultured Rickettsiales bacterium
AACAATATATATCATATGGAAGATCTAATAGTAAATACCCAGCGTGTAATTAATGAGTTAAAGTCAGGAAGAGCAGTAATAATTTCTGACGAAAATTATTCCATTCTAGTTGCTGCTACAGAAAACATCTCAGATAACCTATATCAAATGTTTAAAGAACATAATGGGCAATTAACCTTATCAAAAAAACGTGCTAATTTTATTAAAAAAGAATCACTTACATCTCTAAGCATCTCTTTAAATCAAATAAATAAGACAGATCTTTTTGCTATCATTGGAGAAAAAGATTATCACGCAACTAGCCTCCCTGTAACAATGGAAGCAACTTTTCTACAACAAAAAGCTATTGAATTATTAATTCAAGCTGAATTAATACCTAGCTGTATCAGTACAGATAAATTTTCTTTTAATCATAATTATTTAAAAATAGATATATCCGCAATTGATAATTATGATTATGATTATAGTCAAAATCTTAAAATAGTCGCTAAATGTCCTCTTAACCTCAAACATGCGCTAAATTCCAGTATAATCGCCTTTACTGCAGAAGGTTCTTTAAAAGAGCATTATGCTATAATAATAGGTAATCCTCCAATCATTCCTTTAATTAGAATTCATTCTTCTTGTTATACTGGAGATCTAATTTCTTCTTTAACTTGCGATTGCGAAGATCAGCTCCATAGCGCAATTATAAAAATTAATAATGATGGTGGAGGAATAATTCTGTATTTAATGCAAGAAGGTAGAAATATAGGATTAATTAACAAGTTAAGAGCATATGATTTAAAAAATCGTGGCTTAGATACCGTAGATGCGAATCTTGCACTTGGATTTGATGAAGATAATCGAAGTTTTAGAGCAGCAGCGCAAATGCTTAAAATATTAGGATATTCTAGAGTAAAGATCCTTACCAACAATCCAGAGAAATCCAATTTTCTTGAGCAATATGGTATTAAAGTAGAAAAATGCATAAGTCATATTACGTCCTACAATGATTATAACCGTTCTTATTTAAAAACTAAGCAAACAAGACTTGGTCATAAATTAAGCTTCTGGAAAATCATTAAGAATATGTTAAGTTTTTAATCATACGGTATATCAGCCAAATTAACCTTTTTTTAACCGATATAAGTCATAATAAAAACTAGAGAGTGAATAAATCTTAGGTTTTTTTATTATGATGTCGCATAGTAGTTACCAATCTACTGAGCATAGAGCCGATGCAAATCTTAACTATCAATTAAGAAGTTTGAGTGATATTGCTTATAGCTATCGAGATAGAACTGGTAGATTTACTTTAGAAAACCACTTTGTAAGAAGATTTGATGCCTTTATAAAATATCATCTTATTGATGAATATAGAAAAAATCCAAATATTAATTTCAATAATTTATATAATATTCTTGTAGCTTCCGCACAAAATAATTTTTTTAGGGGGGCATTTAATTTAAACAGTCCAGAAACATATACTAATCATATAAAAAGAAAATACCAAGGCGTAATTCTTGATAGTATTGATAAATTATTTCAAGATCAGGCAATGGTAGGGGCATATAGCAAACCTCCTATTGAAGAATATTTTAATAATTACTTAAAACCATATTGCGATAAAAGTAATTTTGAATATCTTCACAATTATTCATCATTGCCTACCAATCTTTCATTGAATTTTAGAGCTAATTTAGAAGAGGTACGTCCGAGAAATTATT
>CAZTUN010000114.1:0-4828 GCA_964616845.1 uncultured Rickettsiales bacterium
GCCAACTTCGCGTTGTGAAATTAAAGATGATTTACTTTTATGAATAAACTCTATTGGATCTTCTATAGTAATTATATTTTCTTTTCTGGTTTCGTTAATACGGTTAATCATTGCAGCAAGAGTCGTTGATTTACCAGATCCAGTAGGACCTGTAACAAGAACAAGACCATTGCGAGCATGTGTTACGTCCATAACTGCACTTGGTAGTCCTAATTTTTCTATTTCGGGTGCCTTAGTTTCAATTTTTCGTAAAACTAAGTTAGGGCCATTTAGAGTGTTAAATAAGTTAGCACGGTAACGATAATCTGGAGTTTGAATAGCAAAGTCTAAATCTTTTTGTTTAGCGTATTGAGTTTTTTGTTCGCTATCTAATGTTTCTAAAATAAATTGTTCAACCATTTCTTTAGAAATAAAATCTTCTGGCTGAATAACTATAGTTCCATGTATTCTAAGAGCAATTGGCTCATTAGAATGTATATGCAGGTCAGAAAGTTCAAAATTCTTTGTATAATTTACAATTTTCTCCAGCATTTTTTATCTCCCATGACGTGCTAAAATATAATATTTTATTGTAATGATAATAAGGGAATAAAGTTAATTTTTTATTAAGAAGTTTATATAAGCATTTACTATATTTTCTCCCCAAAACAAGCTAATTACAAAAGCCATAGCTATGGCAGGACCAAATGCAATCGAATTAGACAAATTTAGCCTTTTAAAAGGTAAGATGATTAATGTAGAGAATATAGCTAAATTAGAAGATAATAAAATTATTAAGGGTAATTGGTGCAGTCCTAATATGGCAGAGGTAGCTGCAAGTAATTTAAAATCACCATGACCAATTCCTTCTTTCTTTCGCAGTAATTTAAAGATTAAATTTATAACATAGAGTGAAGTATAGCCAAATAATCCGCCAAGGATTGAGTCTGTTAGATCTGTAAATAAATTAAAATAATTACTGATAAAACCAATAATTATTAGAGGAATAACTATTATATCTGGAATAAAACCATGTTTATAATCAACCAATGATAATAAAGTCATGCTATGTAGAATAAATAGGCATAAAGCAGACTTTATGGAAAAACCATAATATATAAAAGTTAAATAAAATAGAGGTAAAGAGATTAAAATTTGGGTTAAATATGGTTTGATATGCCAAAAATGCTTAGCTAAGCTATTTTTAGCCTCTTGGCTATGAGAAGAAAATGCACAGTAGAGGTATCTTAGAGATATTCCTGACAGCAAATCTATAGCAATTATAGTACATAATATGAAAAAGAATATATTATAGATCATGGTGTTAATGATTTTTTAATAATTAGAGATTATAATTATAGTTAAGGTCAAGATTACTATTATGATATTTAGATTATAAATTGAAAATATTTACTTTTATACAATTCTAATATATCGTAAAAATAATTTTGGTGTGTATATAAAATAAAAATTTATCCAAGGGGGATAGTTAAAATGATTACTAAAATTAGAGGCTCGAGTAACCAAAAAGGTTTTACGCTAATAGAGTTGTTAATAGTTGTAGCGATACTTGGTATATTGGCAGCAATTGGTATACCACAATATCAAGGTTACCAGCAACGTGCAAAGGTTAATGCTGTAAAAGCTAACCATAAAACAATTGTAAATTTACTTGCCTCTGGCTTTGCTAACTGTTCTGCTGGAGCAACTAATATTGTATTAGGTTCAGTCAGCACTACTCCTTGCCCAGGTTCTTCTGGTGCTAGTGCTTCAACTATAGGTAACGCATATATTACTTATTTAATAGGTTCTTCTGGTTCTGATGGTCAGGCTGGGGTTAAAAACCCTTATGATGCTACAGATACATCTACTGTATCTTTAGGAACTGCTGCTCCTACCACTCGTGGTCAAACTGTGATTGATCTTCCAGCACTTACTCCTGGTACTACTGTTACAGTTTACTCTAACACTGGTGATGTGGATTCAAGTGGTAGCCCAACTTCGGACACTAATTTAGAATCAAGTTTTACTATAGAGTAATTATTTAAAATATGTTAAATCTAGGAGGGTGGAGAAATTCCACCCTCCTTTTTTTATTTTAGTTAAGGATAAAATATGATGGATCAATTAGATTTTAATTATAAAAATTGCAAAGGCTTCACATTAATTGAGCTATTGATAGTTGTTGCGATACTTGGCATTATATCTGCTATAGCTATACCAACTTATAGTGGTTATTTAAGTAATACTAGGGCAAAGAATGCACAAAATAATTTACGTGCAATTTATATGGAAGAAAATAATTACTTTACCAATAACAACTCCTATTATTCGACAGGGACTAATTGTAGTGATTCTGCTGCTGATATAAATACTACGTTATTTAATCATAATTTTATCAAAGATGAACATTATATTTACTGTATTTTACAAAACACTCCTAGTGACTTTGTTGCTCATGCTAAACAAATAAATGGTGGGAGTTCTGATTTTACAATTGATAATACCAATGCTGTTAATTTCTAAGATATTTAAAATAAGGAATGAATATGGCAGATAATGAGGAGAAAAAACCGCTTAAGGTTTTATTGGTAGAAGATGTTGATATGTTTATGGCTATAGCATCTGAGCTACTAAAAGGGCATGAGGTTAAATTTGCTAGTAGTGCTAGTAGTGCGATATCCGCATATAAAAGTAATAATCCAGATATTACCCTTCTTGATATAAAACTTCCAGATGGTAGTGGGCATGATGTTTTAAAAGAAATAAAAAGCATAAATAAGAATGCTTTCGTTATAATGGTGACGGCAAGTCGTAATCAAGAAGATGTCGATATGGCAGTTAATAATGGAGCTGATGGCTATATAATAAAGCCTTTTTCTTTTGAAAATATTCAAGAAGCTATAAAAAGTTTCTATACAAAGGTAAATAGTTCTAGTAATAAATAAATTAATACATGTAAGTGATTCATATATTGTGAATCAAGAAACTATATAATAATAGATAGGTATATCTATTGCTTTTTAAGATATTATAAAAAATATATATTTGTGCAGAGTAAGAATTAATGGCATTAAAAGACTTAATAGACTTAATAGAAAAAAATAAAAATACCGATTTAGCAGCAAAGTTAAGACAAGCTTTAGAACGAGATTCTAGCCTAGTAGAAGAAATATATCAAAAAACTACATTATTACATTATTTGATCGCCAAGGGATCTGAATGTGAAAATTTAATTCATGTTGTTTTGGACTCTATTATAAAAAATAATAAATTTTCTTTATTGGCTACAAAGAGAGAAGGAGAAGATCCTTTTGCCCTAGCAAAAAGGGTTATGCCAGATTCATCTGTTGTAGCAAGAATTGCTTTAGTACAAAAAGAATATGATATTGCCTTTGCTTGCTTAAAAAGCCAAGGCAATAAAAATGGACAATTTTATCGATTTATTAAGTCAGAAGAATTATTGGGATTATTGTTATATAGAAGTCATGATTTTGATGAGCCGTTTCAATTATCTGTAGTAGATAAAATATTAGAAGGCTCTATAGATTTTACCAGAATACTTAATCAACAAAATCTTTCTTCAACGCTATTTGCGCTTAAAGGTAGAGAAGGTGTGCTTGCTAGATTGTTGCCAAGTGCATTAAATGCTAAAGAAAGTGATGGTAGTTTTAAAAATAAATTTGATTTTAGAGTAACAGATGAAAAGCAAAATAATATACTTCATCTTGCCTTTTCTCAGCTAAATGGAGGAATTACTCAGTCTGTTATTGAGAGAATTATTAGTGAACAACCTGATTGCATTGAAGATTTAATCAAACAAAAAAATTCTGAAGGTAATACACCAATTCATGTTTTGCTTTGTCAATCGCAAAATAAATCTAAAATAGATATTGAACCAGTGTGGAATTTTTTAATAATTAATGATCAAGTAAGTCAAATTATTTTCTTAGCAGAAGATAAAGATGGATTAACTATTGCCGATAAAGTTAAAGCATTGGAAGCTATTGATCCTTGGCTTAAAGATGAGATAAAAGCTGCCTCAATCCCAGTAAACACTCAAAATACAATAAGTAAAGACAGTGATGATTCTGACTTGGAGGATTACTTAGGTGTAGATTATCAAGAAGAGGGTAATATAATTGTAGAATTTAAAGAGGATTCTCCACAGTCTATTGAAGTTAATTCAGGAGTTGATTCAGATGATGATTTTGTTCAAGTAACATTAGATGAAGCAAGTATTGGTAGTAGACGTGACTCTCCTAAATTTGGCATAAATTAATTAGCTGAGTAACCAAATGTGAGTGACATCTGTATTATCGTTCATTTCATATTCAACTAAGTCTTGGTCAATTAAGCTCATTAAGCATTTTTCTATTTCTGTTATATCAGCAACGCCAGAGCTTTGGCATCGTTCAATTAACTGATTAGGATTAATTGCGCTATCCATATCTATAGCGTTGGCTTGCTTTAAAATATCTATAATAATTTTTTCTATATTCATGGTTTTACCTTGTGATTAAATTTTCTTTGCAATTTCAATAAAACTACTTGGTGGTACTACTTTACCATTATCACTATTTGAAGCTAAGTTTGGATCTATAGCAATTTTGCCTATAATAGGAATATTTAATTCTTTGGCAAGTTTTTCGCCGCCATCTTTGCCAAAAATATAAGTTTTATTCTTACTAATAGAATCCTCAAAGTAACTCATATTTTCAATAATGCCAAGAATTGGAATATTAAGTTTCTTAAAAAGATCGGCACTCTTTCTTACATCCATTACGGCGATCTCTTGAGGAGTTGTCACTAATATTACTCCATTTACAGGAATTTTTCCTGCTAAGCT
>CAZTUN010000115.1:0-4766 GCA_964616845.1 uncultured Rickettsiales bacterium
AGTCATGATTTTCTTTAATGGATAACAAAAAGAGACTTTTTCACAAGCGACTATTATAAATTTTATTTGTGATGATGATGAATCAAATGGAACTCTAGCTTCATTGGAAACACAAAATATATTGCTAAAATCGCATATATCGCTAGAGCTATTGAAGGAGCTATAACAGCTACACATGTGCCAATTCCATGTAGTACTGGCGACATAATGCTCTTACTAAGCGAACGTTTTATTGCCTCATAAGGAATTTCATCCTTTATTAACTTAGCTTTTATTGAAATATACCATCTCATATAAAAAAATACTGAGGCAGTACAAGTTACAACAAGACCAAATAAAAAAGCTCCAGTTCTTGTGCCAGGATAATCTCCTATTAGAGCAGATGGAAATGGTATCAAACAAAGGCACATTAGAAATAGATTATTTATCCACAATAGATTGCGATCAATTTTTTCAATAGTATGAAAAAGTTGATGATGTGCTACCCACCATACTGACAATACAACAAAACTTACTGCATATGATATAAACTTAGGAATATAAGCGATTACAGATTTTACCAATACTGACTCATCTCCACCAATTACTAAAACATGAGGCACTTGTATTTGAAAAATTAGTAAAGTAATTACTATTGCAATAACGCCGTCACTAAAAGATTCAATTCGATTCTTTGATAGTCCTACCACATTTATAACCATAACTAAATACTCTATAGTTTTAAGGAATCTTAGACGAATGATGATCTATTATTTGCCAACCTTGTGGTGTTTTTTTATAAACAAAACTAAATCTTGCTGGAATTACTGTTAGATTGCTTGTTTGATCTTTTTTAAAACTAAAAATATATAACCCACTATTTACTGCAATATTATCAAAGACTCTTATATGCGCCTCTTTTGCCACCACTTTTAAATCATTCTTTTTTACTAATTCTTCAAAATAACTCTTGATTAATTCAGGGCTATTACAAACCTTATTTAACATCGTTGGTAATAAAATAGCATCTTTGTCATATAAATTTGTAATATCTATTACTGACCTACTATTGATCGCATTAATCCATTGCTCAAAGCTATTTTCAACTTGCCTTGCCAAAATTGCTTTATCTGGCACGTTCTGCTGTACTAAAGGAGTAGAAAGAGAACTAGGATCAGCAAAACTTATATTAGCACTAAGAATAGTTACGCTAATAATTGCCAACCTTGTCCATAAAATCATATTTTTATACATTCCACTCCCCCTAATTTTTTATAGAACTAAAATATTATTTTCTGCCATATTTTACAGTTATTGACGCAGAAGCAATAGAATTTTGTCCTATATTATATCCAACCATAGCTCCAGATGCCTGTGAATTAAGATCAAAATTAGAAACTTTTAAAGCATAAACTGTAACTATATAACGATGCGGCTTATCACCTTTAGGTGGGCACATTCCGCCATAAGATGATTTACCAAAATCTGTTAATCCTTCTACAGCACCTTTAGGTAAAAGATCTTTGTTATTACTAGCATTTTCCTCTATTTTATTAACTGACGCTGGAATATTAAATAATGTCCAATGCCACCAACCACTTCCTGTAGGAGCGTCTGGATCATATACTGTTACAGCAAAACTTTTTGTATCTTTAGGAGCATCTTGCCAAGATATCATTGGCGACTTATTCTGCCCAGTACATCCAAACCCTTGAAAAGCATATTGTTCAATATCTTTATTGTCAGCAAGGCTAGTACGCACTGTAAAAGCAGATGCGGTCTGAGAGAAACTAATTATTCCTGTCAATGCGAATATGGTTAATAATATTTTGCGCATATATTTTTTATCCCTTAATTTTATCCTGATAGTATTTTAGATTGATTATAAGGCTTACCCTAATGACATGCAATGCAATAAAAAGACTATATAATTAAAGTATCTTCATATTCTTAAATACTAGGTGTTATTTTTAGATTATCATTTAACCATATTTGCTTATATGTATCTTGAGCAATATTTCCACCAGATAATATAACCAATATAGTTTGTTTATATTTTTGCATTTTTAACCATTCAAAAGCTCCAGCCATTGCCAAAGCTGCAGTTGGTTCAACCGTGATTTTTAATAAATGCATCAGCCACTGCGTCCAATAAATTATTTGCTCTTCTGTTATTTCAAAAAAACCATCTATTTGTTTTAAATAATTAAAAGTTCTCTCACAAATTTTAGGAGTTCTTGCTCCATCTGCTATAGTTTGTGGGCTATCTGCAAATCCAATTATTTTATTTGCTTTATATGATTGTGCAGCATCGTTTGCCTGTAATGGTTCTGAAGCAAAAATTTTAGCTTTAGGATAGAGCAGGTTTTTAGCCAAAAATGTTCCAGATACTAGCCCTCCACCGCCACAACTGGCAAAAATAGCATCTGGTTCTAACTTATCATTTAATGCCTCATAACAAGCTGTACCCTGCCCTATTATTATTTGATCATCATTAAATGGATAGATAGGATAAGCACCTTGTTGTGCTATTTCTTTAGTGAGATCTTCAGCATCTTTTCTTGTTTTTGTATTAATTATTTCTGCACCATAATATTTTGTAGCTTGTTGTTTTATAGTAGAAGTAAAGTTAGGTAAGATAATTTTTGCCTTTACCCCTAACATATTGGCGGCAATTGCAACAGCTTGCGCATGGTTACCAGAACTAAAGGCTACAACCTCTCTTGGTAGTTTATTTCTTTCTTGTAGGGACAATAGAGCGTTTACCGCTCCTCTGATTTTAAATGCTCCCGTCCTTTGCTGACATTCAACTTTAAAAAAAATATTATGCCCTAGAAAATTATCTAGTATAGTTGAATATACAATTGGTGTTTTATATATATAATTTTTAATTCTATTATATGCTATCGACACTTCAACTGGACTTATTAGTCGAATTTCTTGACTTTCTTGCACAAAATTCGTCTCTACCTTATTAGAAAATTTATTTTATTTCCCACATTACTTCATTACGTCTATTCCATGGCAAAGTAAACGGATCATCATAATATGCTAAAATTGGCTGACCTTTTGTTTTTAATTTATGGCTATTGATATATTCCTTTAATTTTTGAGTATTCTCATTAAATTTACTATCTGACCAACTACCTGAGAATATGATAGCAACATATTTCTTTTTCTCTATTGGTTTAAATGAAATTTTATTATCTTTTGGCTGTGGAAGCGTCTTTATGTTAAAGGCTTCTGGCATAGAAAATTGTACAATCCACTTATTTTCTGCTAGTTTTACTTGGGTAACTGGAGATGTCATCGCTATTTTTAGATCTTTTGTATTTTTACCAAAAATATATTTAGCCAAAATCATAAATCCTTCTTTTGCAGCCTTTTCTCTAGTTCCATAAACTTCAACCTGCGCTAATAGCTTTTTGTTATATTGCCTTATCTCTATATTTTCAAATTTATCTTTTAGTTGGTACTTAGATGTTTCATATCCCTTATACAAGCCATCGCCTGTCTTTTTAGAGCAGCAAGAAGTGGTTATTATTAAACTTCCTATAATAGCTGCGACAGTAATAAATAATTTTGATCTTTTCATAACTATTATCTTCTCAATTTTTTATATTTGACTTGTCCAATAATAGGCTTTGTTTAATAATTACTCAAGTATGTTATAAAATATACGGTATTTCAGGAACTTAGATGATATATAATTTAAGTTAAATTACATAATTGACTTAAATTATATTTGTATTATCTGATACACCACAAAAACTTACATTTTTTTAATTATAAAAATTACCCTTTTATGCCGCACAATATAAAAGAAGTTCAAGAGATGAGTATAGGAGATCTTGTGGATAAATCGGTTTTTAAAGATTTAGACAAATCATCTGTTTGGTTAAGAGTTTACAATACTTGCCGCATACGAAATCACGATTTAAGTCTCGTTGGGCAATATGTTAAAAATAGTGTTTCTTTTAAAAACCTAAATCTGTCAATTTATTGCGTAAAAATAGTGAATAACGAACTTAAACTGCCATTCGTAATACAATATGAACATAGTAATATCAATGGTACCCTTACTTATCACAGCGAATTAATATATAAGGAATTGCCAAAAGGAATTTATGTTTTTCTAGCTACTCCATATAAAATTGATAATCTGGAGGGAAACGAATTTATCACAAAAACTTGTCTTAATGAGACTGAATCAATTTTATCTTTGTATCTTGGTAATCATTTTCTTTATTCGATCGTGTTTGATGGAGAAATGGCTTTAACTGATAAAGGTCGTTCAACTATATCTGGTCCTCCAATTCCAATAACTCACGAATGCAATGGTCCATTTTTAACAGAAGATAATGGGGATGCAGTTCTAAAAACATTTGAAGAAATTAATACGTAAAAAATAATCCTGATAAAAATTTGCGTGAGATAGGAGCATATTTTGGATTAGCCCTCAAGGAGCAAAATATAATTTAGACAAGCATAATTTTGTGTACAAAAAAACTTTGGCTAATTTTCTTTAGATCTAGAAAAAGCAATAGATTTTGCTTTGAATACTCAAAAGAGGACGTTTTAAACTTAAAATACTATATAATAAAATTGCTAAAACCTACTAGAGAATAAGTTAGCAACAGTGTATGGCGGATGGGGTGAGATTCGAACCGAACCTGTCTCCATTTTTTAAATTCAGTATTTATAAGGCTTCAAGGTGTCATATGCTTAAGCGAAAATTTAGAGAAATTTTTATTGGTTTACATTCAATATACTAAGCAAAATGAGAC
>CAZTUN010000116.1:0-4703 GCA_964616845.1 uncultured Rickettsiales bacterium
CATGATTTTCTTTAATGGATAACAAAAAGAGACTTTTTCACAAGCGACTATCTAACCTTAGTAAAGCTTAAGGAATAGCTGCTATTCTACAAAAAATAGCCTATATTTTTTAAATAAGAATCTTATTTTAATTTGCTATAATCCACTCTAAATACGCTCTCCAAATATTCTAGTTCCTATTCTAATATAAGTAGCTCCCATTTTTATTGCTTGTTCAAAGTCGCCACTCATTCCCATACTAAGCTCTGTCAAACCATAGTCGCTGGCAAGCTTGGCCAATAATGCAAAATAAAGTGTAGGATCTTTATCTTGAGGTGGAATACACATTAATCCAGATATTTTTAATTTTTTTTCATTACAGTAGATAAGTAATTCTTGAATCCCATCAATATCTACACCATTTTTTTGCTCTTCTTCTCCAATATTTACTTGGATAAAAAATTCTTTTTCATTGAATTTGTCACTATATTTTACAATTTCATCAACTAACTTTTTACGATCTACAGTTTGAATAACATCAAATATTTCTAGAGCTTCTTTTACTTTATTAGTTTGCAATCCTCCAATTAAATGTAGCTTAATTTTTGGATAAATTTGTTTTAACTCAGTCCATTTTTGTAATGATTCTTGTACCCTATTCTCACCAAATATTTCCTGTCCAGCTTCTATTGCTAACTTTATTTTGTCTATAGATTGAAATTTACTTACGGCAATTAATTTAACATTCTGCCTTAAATTTAGCTTTTCTTGACATATTTTAATTGCTTCATTTATATGCTTTATATTCTGTTTAATTTGGTTCATAATAGCTAGTCTATCAAAAAATTAATTCATAATAATTTATGTCTTTTGAATCATTAATACAAAGTGCTAAATTTTTACAGCAAAAAAATTCACCTCATCTTAGCGATAAAAAAATTCCTAGCTGTATTTTGATTAGCGATAGCAAAAAAAATCCAGCTCTCCTAGAAATGATTCCTTCTCTATCTGTAGAGGTTATGATTATGATTCGCAACTACGATCATCAAGACCGAAGTCATTATATAGAAGAAGTCTCTTCCTTATGCCGCAAATATCAATTAAAATTTATTATCGCTTTAAACGATATTAAAAATATATCCCTAACAAATAATGCTTATGGCTTTCATTTACCTGAAAGACTAATCTCTTGGTCAGAAAAAATTAAATTATTATACCCTGATTGTATAATTTCTTGTGCGGTACATAACAAAGAATCTATAGAACTAGCAAATGGCTACCCCATAGATATGGTATTATTATCACCTATTTTTATTACTGATTCCCATCCTAACAAAGCACATCTTGGCATAGAAAATTTTAATAATTTAGCTATTTTAAGCCAAAAACCAGTATATGCTCTAGGTGGAATAACCTCTCAAAATCATAAGTTGCTTATTAAAAGCAAAGCCAGTGGTATAGCTGGAATTTCAATATTCAAGTAAAATTATCTAGAGAAAATGCTTGTTGCATTAATGCAACAAGCATTTAGGCAAACCAGCCAGTCAATTACTTGCTTCTTAAAGTACAACTTGATTGTCTTGGCATAATCTAGTTTTATCGCATGCGAGTGTGGTTAGATGTGCAGTTTAGCGTTATTTTTTTAAGAACTATCAAATACTTTCTTAACTTAATATTCTCTAATCTACATTAATCTGATTTACAATTAACTAACAAACAAAAACACAAACGGACAAAATTTATGAAAAAAGTTTTATTAGCTACTACTGCCCTTGGTATGTTAATTAGCGCTTCAGCTTTTGCTGAAGGCCCTACTGTTACTATTGGCGGTACTTCTAACGGTCAAGTGGGCTGGGGATTTAACAAAAGTGAATATAGAGCTGGCGACACAACTTATAGCACTAACGCTCATACTCGTCATGATACTAAAATCGATTTCAAAATCGATGGCAAAGGTGATAATGGCTTAAATTATGGTGCTTTAGTTGAGCTACAAGCAGATACTAGCGGAAGCGATTCTTATGACAGCTCTACTGGTGCTAATGCTAATCGTTCTTTCATTTTCGTTGATTCTGGCGTTGGTCGTGTAGAACTTGGTTCTAACAATGGTTCTGCTGATTCTTTAAGAGTTGATGCTTCTACTTTTGCTCGTGCTACTGGTGGTATTGGTGGCGACTGGTGGAGATATGCTAACCTAACTGGTCTTGATACTGCTTATGTACTACCTGGTCTTCCTTCTGCAGTATTTCCTTCTGACATTTTAGCTCCATCTGGTGCTGTAGGTGCTACTTCTAACTATAAAGATCGTGCTACTGCTAATAAAATTTCTTACTATACTCCACGTATAGAAGGTTTCCAAGCTGGTGTGTCTTACACTCCTGATCAAGCAGAAAAAGGTACTCAAGCTAGCTGGGCTTCTCCACAAAACGTTACTGGAAATCCTGCTGCATTTACCAATGTTTGGGACGGTGGTCTAAACTATCAAAACGAGTTTAATGGCGTAGGCATTAAAGCTTCTGCTACTGGCGAAACTGGAACTCAAAAAGATAACATCAACAACTCTAGAACTTCTAGAGACGACTTAAGAGCATATGCTTTAGGTTTATCTGCTTCTTACGCAGGTGCTACTCTTGGTGGTTCTTATGGTAATGCTTCTCAATTTGGTCAAGCAAAAGTTGCTAATTCTGATGCTACTTACTGGAACTTAGGCGCAGCTTATGAAACAGGTCCTGTAGGTCTATCTTTAGGATATTTCAACTCTGAAGTAAAACATGCCGATCAATCTGCTGGAAGCCCTAAAAATTCTTTAAAAGACTGGTCTTTTGGAACTGATTATAAATTAGCTCCAGGCTTAGTTCCTTATGCTGAGGTTACTTGGTTTGACACTAATGATCACGATGCTTCTACTACAGATAATTCTGGTACAGTATTGTTAGTTGGTACTCAAGTTAACTTCTAATAGGCTTTTATAAAAAAGATTATTAGTTTAACTTCTTTAAAGACCCCTAGGAATTTCAATATTTCTAGGGGTTTTTTCTATTTAGAGCTAATTTTAACTAAACTATTATACTTTACTAATTGATAATTTGCCCCTATCTTGCCCTACAGAAAACACCTATTATGAGCTAGTTTTTATGAATAAAAATAAATTATTAATATTATCCCTTTTTAGTTTGATATTTTCTTATGGCTGTTCTTCTGTAAAAAGTGACGCAAGTTTTCCTAAAACCCAAGCCGAACAAAAAAGAGACCGTCTTGGTAAGTTAGGCGGTAGTGATGGTTTATTTAAATTTGGTGGCAAATCAGAATCTAATGATGGCGCAGTTGGCATTGCAGTAAATAGTTATTTATGGCGTGCAACTTTAGACACGTTATCTTTTATGCCATTAAAATCTGCCGATCCCTTTGGTGGCGTGGTAATTACAGAATGGTATGAGAATCCTGATGTAAAGGGCGAAAGATTTAAAGTAAATGTTATAATTAGCTCTAAAATATTACGTTCTAACGCTATCAAAGTAACCGTATTTAAACAAACTACTGATAGTCATGGTCAATGGCGTGATAGTCAAATATCGCCTTCTGTTGCTCGAGATCTTGAAGATAAAATACTAACTGAAGCAAGAAACTTGCATATTCAAAAACAATAATTTTAAGTGAATTAAACCGTGTTAGAAAATTATAATTTCAGAGAAGCTGAAAATAAGTGGCAAAAAGCTTGGGATAATAAAAAAATTTTTCAAACAAATTCAAGCGATAGCAAGCCTAAATATTATATTTTAGAAATGTTTCCCTATCCTTCAGGACGTATCCATATGGGACATTTACGAAATTATACTATTGGTGATGTGTTGGCTCGTTTTAAGAAATCATCTGGTTTTAATATATTACATCCTATGGGCTGGGACGCTTTCGGCTTACCTGCTGAAAATGCAGCAATAGAACGAGGAATTCATCCAGCTAAATGGACTTATAATAATATTGATGAAATGCGATCTCAGTTAAAAACTATCGGATTCTCTTATGATTGGAGTCGTGAGATTGCCACTTGCTCCCCAGAATATTATAAACATGAGCAAAAGATTTTTATCGATTTCTTTAAGAAAGGCCTTGCTTATCAAAAAGAAGCGATGGTTAATTGGGATCCTGTTGATAATACCGTACTTGCTAATGAACAAGTTGTTGATGGTCGTGGTTGGCGTTCTGGAGCTTTAGTTGAGAGAAAAAAACTACGTCAGTGGTTTCTAAAAATCACTCATTTTGCAGATGAATTACTCAATTCTTTATCTAGCCTCAATGAATGGCCAGAAAAAGTTCGTACTATGCAAGAGCGTTGGATTGGTAAATCTTTTGGTTTAAAATTAACTTTTAATATTGAAAATTCAGATAAAATTCTTGAAATTTATACCACACGCCCTGACACTATTTTTGGCGCATCATTTTGTGCTATTTCACCATTTCACCCTCTAGCCGAAGAAATCGCAGCTAGTAATTTAGCAGCAAAAGAATTTATAAATGAATGTAATAAATTAGGTGTCGCTGAAGAAGTCATCGAAAAAACTGAAAAGAAAGGTTTTGATACTGGTCTTAAACTTATCCATCCTTTTGATAGTTCTATTAAATTACCTTTATATATAGCTAATTTTGTTTTAATGGAATATGGCACTGGCGCAATATTTGCCTGCCCTGCTCATGATCAACGTGACCTTGATTTTGCAAGAAAATAT
>CAZTUN010000117.1:0-4609 GCA_964616845.1 uncultured Rickettsiales bacterium
AATTATGAAGCCGTACCGCAGTTTACTTGATCGTAAATGAGGAACGGAAGTCATGCATTTTCTTTAATAGATAACAAAAAGAGACTTTTTCACAAGCGACGATATAAGCAAAGGCAAAGCTTATAATCGTATCCAACTCCAGTAACACTTAAAGAAGGAATAGTGGGGTTATTTAGCTGTATTTCTAGCCTTAGCTAATTTTAAATTAATGAACTTCTTGAATTGTTGAAAATTAGCTAATCTAACACCTGTTAATTTTAGGGTAGGCAAAGTTTTTATCGAGGCAGGATTAATCTGAACGCCTCCTTTTAAGACTTCAAAATGTAAATGAGGTCCTGTTGCAAGCCCTGTGCTTCCAACATAACCAATCACCTGCCCTTGCTTTACCCTTACTCCACGAGATATTCCTTTAGCAAAAGCATTCATATGACCATAGGCTGTTGAATAACCATTTCCATGATCAATCCTTATATAATTTCCATATCCACTAAATCTTCCAGAAAATGCTATCCTTCCTCGACCTGCCGCATAAATTGGCGTTCCTCTAGGTGCGCCAAAATCAACTCCTTTATGCATACGGGTATAGCCTAGAATAGGATGACTTCTACTGCCAAATTTTGAGGTTATGCGCCCTCCATCAACAGGAGTCCTTAGCAAGGATTTTTCAATACTTGCTCCTTGCTCATTATAATATCCTATATCACCTTCTGGAGTTTTATAGCGATAAATTTGTAATGTACGATCACTTAACTTCAAGCTAACATATAATATATCATCATTACTAACTAACTTGCCTGAATTTTTTTCAACCGATCTCTCATATATAACTAAAAATTTATCTTTATCTTTTATATCTCTTTGAAAATCTACATCATAACTATAAAGTTTTATTAATTTTGCTATTATTATTGGAGGAATTCCAACTTTAGTAGCAGATACATATAAACTACTATCTATTGATCCCTCTAAAATTACCATTTCTTGTTTTAATTTCTTTTTTAGTTCTTTGGCAGCAAAATCACCGTTTTCCTTTTTTTTCACCTTTATTTCTTTGCCACCTTCTACTTCCATACCTAAAGCAACCAGCTCTGGATAATCATTGCCTTTCTCATTACGTTTTAATCTAAATTTAAACTTAATTTCTTGCCCTGCACGTAATTTTGATGGATCATAAATGTTCTTAACTTTATTGATAATATTTGCAGTCTCAGTACTTCCTACCCCTACTCGCTTCAAAATATTCGCAAAAGTATCTCCTTGCCTTACTTTTGTTACAAAGGATTCATTAAATTTCTTTTGCTCTTTTTTTTCATTGTTTTCTTTTTTATTATCTAATTTTTGTTCGCTTATCTGTGGTGAAGAAACTTTATCCGCTTGAGATTGACCACTTACTACCTCATCCGTTATTTCAGGCATCGTTTTCTTACTATGGCTGTCTAATATAAGCGTTCCCACTACCACAATGGCAACCATGACGGCGATAACTACAAATCTGATGATGGCATGTCTTTTATTGGTCATTTAGAATAATATTTAGGTTGATTAAGATAAATTATTTATATGGCGAAATCCTATCTTAAGATAAGTATATCCAGTAATAGCAGCTAATGCAGCAGATACCCACAAAAGAACTCTACCTACTAAAACTGTAAATTCAACATTTGTGATGATTTCTAGCTGTTTTATATTAGGGCCTTCTACTCCCCATAATAACAAGACAATAGCGGTCATTTGCACTCCTGTCTTTATTTTTGCTAATCCAGAAACAGGAACACTAACATTATTGCCAGCAAGAAATTCTCTTAATCCAGAAATTATTATTTCTCTACAAACAATTATCGTTGCTGGAAATATATCATATTTTCCAACATCTCCAAAATGCACTAACATTAATATCGCTGAAACCACAAGTAATTTATCTGCAATAGGATCTAGAAATTTACCAAAATTTGATTGAGCTTGTAAAGCTCTAGCTAAATAGCCATCAAAATAATCCGTAATACTTGCCGTAAGAAATAATAAAGCCGCCACCCAGTGATATAGAACGCTATCTAAGTAAAATGATGCTATTAATAAAGGGATTATTAATATTCTAAATACTGTAAGTATATTTGGTAAATTTTTACTAAGTTTCATAAGCAACTAAACTTCAAATATATTTAAAGACCTAAATAATCATAATTAACTTAAACTAGTAGTTAAGTTAACTTTCAATTATTAACACTCTGAGAAAAACTTATTTTTGTCAACAAATTATAACTATTTGGACAAGTAAAAATAAATGTAAGAATAATTTATCTGAAGAATTTTTGTTAAATGGTGGGCTCGGAGGGACTTGAACCCCCGACCAAGGCGTTATGAGCGCCCTGCTCTAACCAACTGAGCTACAAGCCCAAATAACAAAGTTTAGGCGCATCTTATAACACTGCTTACCGACAAATCCAAGTAAAAAATTAACTTAATTTGATAAAATTATCAAATTAAGTTAATCAAAATAAGATCCCTAGGTAAGCGAATATATATTTTCATCTTATTTTTAAGACGAGCAAATTTATCTTATTTCTTGCACTAGACCAATATAAAACCTGCCTCAAATAGCTCTTAGTAAGGAATAATTGAGTGCATTCCGCCCGTAAAGTCCCAGTCCATTACAGGGTTAGATTTGCCATTCAATATCATATCATCGCTATAATCAAGCTCACCTCCAGTACTATCTAAGAACCAATCTCCTCCGCCTGTATAGCCCCAATTTTCCAATAATAGTCCTTCCGTACCAGGTCCTCTATTACTTAATATACCTTTATCCATTATACCTTCACTACAAGTTAAGTTATCTAGGCAATTATTAGGAGCTTCGGGTAACTTCATTCGTACGTCTGCCTCCCTTAAAGTACCATATATGTAGTGTCGACAGAAATTATAAGTATCAACCCAAGTTTTATAGTAGGTCGGATTTTTTCTCAGAACAGGATTTTGTGTAAATCTATAAAATGACTTATAATAAGAGTTACTCATTGAGGCAAGCCCCGTCTTACAACCATCAATCCAAGCCTGCTTAAAAATAGGAGGAGCATCTTTAGGAACTTGCTTAAATACCCATGCCCCTGGCTTTAAACTATCTGGCGTGTTATAACAAGATTGTAGTAGCAATAATAATAAAACACATCTAAACAATCTATATAACATAGTAATTACCTCGAAAATTCATCTGGGCAAAGTACGCAAATATCTTTTTCTGATATTAAACCTTTTGTTCTCTTCTTATCAAGAGGTCCCCAAGTATATCTAAATGAATATTGACGACAATAAGTATATGCATCTCGCCATGCTTGATAATATAAAATATTATCTGCTTTACGAAAATTTTGTTTATAGCCATAGAAGCTTTTATATATTTGCTGGTTCATGGTTGACAATCCAGTATAACAACCATCGTACCAACCTTCTAAATAATCAGGTGGCGAATCTTTTGGTGGATATGTCATTCCTGCTGGAAGAGGAGCGAATCTAGATTTTTCGCTAAATACCTGTCCTCTGCAAGAAGATATAAATATAATTCCTATTATAATAATTATCTTAAATTTCATAATTTAATAAACTCGCTTTAGATCAAATGTCTGCGTGAATATTGGTAAGTATATCTTGCGCAATAATAAAAAGCTAATCTCCAACCTGTATAATATTCATCTGTTTGTGCTAATTCTGCATCTTGTTTCCACCGATAAAAATAAGTCTGAAATGAGTTTGCCGCGGCAGAAATGCCAGTTTCACAACCATCAATCCAACCTTTCTTAAAGGTAGTTGAGGCATCTTTAGGTCCTTTAGTTAATAATTCTTGCGCCCATAACCCTCCTGTCTTAGGCTTATATTCATAACAAGATGAATTAAGTAGTAGTAAAAATATAATTATTATATATCTCATTATATTATCTCCAGTTACCCATGCCATGCTCATCATGGGTCATTGCAGCAAAGGCACAATAATTATACGCATCTCGCCAAACTCTATAATACATTGTATTTGTAACTAATTTTGTATCTTGTTGCCACTTCCAGAACATTTTATTAAAGTTATTGGCATAACCGCTATATCCGCTAGAACAACCTTCTTTATATCCTTGCCTATATATCTCAGGACCATAATCAAGCTCTGTAACTATACTTGCAGGTCTTGCCCAGCCAACATTGGAATGCCAATACTTACAACCATTAAGCAAAAACACTATTGATATTATAACTATGTAATAATATGTTTTTTTGTTTGGCATAAAATTAATGCGTCTCCCAGTCTAAATTGAAAGTACACCAAGAAGCAGCATCTTCATACCCTCTTAAATACCACTGATCACTAAGTAACCTTTCTGAGTTAACAACTGGTTTTATTAAGCGCATAGGTCCTGTACCTATCGCTGAAACAAAATTTCCACAACCTGCCTCAAATCCTGCACCATAACTATCATCTCCATATGGACCTGGTTTAGTTTCTGGTTTTATTAAAACATCTTTATATTGCCTTAATTCAGGTACAAGATCTCTTTCTCGATAAATAGACCTATTTTGTAAATCAGCTGTTGGAGCATTAGTAAATATTTGCTTTCTCATGAAAGCT
>CAZTUN010000118.1:0-4562 GCA_964616845.1 uncultured Rickettsiales bacterium
AGGCCTTTTCTTGGTAGTTCACCGTTAGTGGAAAGAAGTCAATATCTTCCTTTGGTTCTTTTTTTGCAACTACAGTACATAAAACTATCGTATCACCATACTGAGCTATAACTGCACCATCTGCCTGACGTGCAATCTTACCTGTTTCCAGAGAGAAACTACGCCCACACCATTCTATTTCTTTTTTTACTATATTAAACATACTAAATTTTTCCTTAAAGTTTTATGTACTAAATTGCTTTTAGTAATTAATCATACTTATAGCATTATATTTTTAAAGCTATTTTCTGACCCCTAAACGCTTAATCAAAGAGCTATAACGCTCTTCTGATTCTATTTTTAAATAATCAAGTAATCTTCTTCTTTTTCCAACTAACATCAAAAGACCTCTACGAGAACTATAATCTTTACTATTCTTCTTAAGATGCTCTGTTAAATTGTTAATACGAAATGTAAGAACGGCACACTGCACTTCTGGAGAACCAGTATCGCCTTCTTTAGTTGAATATTCTTTAATTAATTCTTGTTTTTGTTTTAGATCGATCGACATCTTCAATGCTCCTATGTGTATTTTAAATTATTAATGTTATGAAAAATTAAAAACTCTTATTGGCTTGATAAATTGCCCTTTTATTTCACCTAAAGCAAAAAAAACACCTTCTGAGTATAAAGCCGCTAAGATACCGCTATTAAGACCAGTATCTTTAAACACCTCTCTACCACAAATAAGGGATTGCTTTTCTTCAGCTGAAAAGGAAAGAACCAGTATGTCGTCCAGCCCACTTTCCATTGGCATTAACAAACCTTGAGGGTTTGCTTTATACACCATCGAGTCAAAATTTTCTAGTAAAATCGCACTATCTAAAGCAAATTTTCCTACTCTTGTTCGCCTTAATTGACAAATATGACCACATGTAGATAAAGATTTTGCTATGTCATAGCCCAACGATCTAACATAAGTTCCCTTGCCACAAACCACTCTAAATTGAGTGAAATTGTTATTATGAGCCATAATTTCAAGAGATTCTATTGTGATATTACGCTCATCTAATAAGAATTCCTCCCCTTTGCGCGCTAAATCATAAGAGCGTTTCCCTTGTACTTTAATCGCACTATATATTGGTGGTCTTTGCTTGATTTTGCCTATAAATAATTGCAAAATACTTTCAATTTCATTAAGTGTTGGTATTTTCTCACTAGATGCAATTATTTTACCTTCACTATCGTATGTGTCAGTGTCTTCGCCCCATTTTATCGTAAAAATATATTCCTTACTTGCATCAAAAAGAAAGCGCATTAATTTCGTAGCATTACCTATTGCAATTGGTAATATTCCAGACGCCAAAGGATCCAAGGTGCCAGCATGACCAACTTTAGGGATTTTTTTACCTAGCTGTTTATTTGCTGCATATAAAATTTTTTTTACCTTACCAACAACTTGAGCAGAAGTAATTCCTAGTGGCTTATCTATTACTAACCATCCATCCATAAAAATATACAAATATTATTTATCAATATTAGACAGCAAGGTATTTATCTTGTTAGCATATTCAAAACTTTCATCAATTTTAAACTGCAATCTAGGAACAACACGAAGATCTATTTTTCCTGCCAACATATGACGAAAATGTGGAGTCATTGCTTCCATAGCGGCTAAAAATCCCTCAGGTATTTTTCCTCCTAAAGGAAGGACGAATACTAATGCATTTTTTAAATCAGGACTAATTCTTACTTCTGACACAGTTATAGACATTCCTTGCAATACAGAACCATAAAATCCTTCTTGTAAAAAAATATTAGCTAATGCAGAACGTATTGTCTCAGACACTCTCAAGCATCTCTGACTAGGTCCTGCATTATTTCTGTTATTACTATTTCTACTTCCCATATATTTAAAGCCTAAAATGTTAAATGCTTCTTTGCTCTTCGATCAGATTAAATGCTTCTATAGAATCTTTTTCTTTGATATCATCGAAGTTTTCAAACGCCATACCACATTCAAAATTACTACCAACTTCTTTGACATCGTCTTTAAAGCGACGTAAGGTTTTTAATTTGCCTTCAAACACAACAATATTATCACGTAATATTCTAACCATAGCACCACGTTGGATAACACCATCATTAACAAAACAACCAGCTACCTTACCTGTTTTCTTACCTGAACCAAATATTTCTCTAATTTCGGCAGTTCCAAGATATTGTTCTCTTATAATAGGTTTTAACATGCCGCTTAAGATGGCTTTCATATCATTTATCAAATCATAAATGACCGAATAATATCTAACATCAACATTATCACGAGTTGAAAGTTCTTTAGCTAAAGAATCTGCACGAACATGGAAACCCAAAATTACTGCATGAGATGCATTAGCAAGAGTCACGTCAGAACCATTAATTGCACCAACGCCACTATGAAGCACTCGAATTTTTACTTCATTAGTAGCTAATTTATTTAAACTAGATACAATTGCTTCTACAGATCCTTGAACGTCACCTTTGACTATAACTGGCAATTCCTTAATTCCGCCAGAACCTGCTTGCTCAAACAAATCTTCCAGCGAAGTTTTTCTAACTACAGCACTCCTTAAATCACGAGTTTTACGCTTACGATATTCAACAATTTCACGAGCTTGTTTATCTGTAACCGTAACTGCAAACGCAACTCCAGCTTCAGGAGTTTCATCAAGACCAAGAATTTCTACAGGAACAGATGGTCCTGCTTTAATAAGATTTTTACCCGTTGCATCTTGCATTGCTCTAACTTTACCATAAGCTTCACCTGCAACTACTAAATCACCAACCACTAAAGTACCTTTTTGTACTAATAGAGTCGCAACAACTCCTCGTCCTTTATCAATTTTAGATTCTATAACAACTCCAGAGGCTTTACGGTCAGGATTAGCTTTTAATTGTAGAACTTCAGATTGTAATAGAATTACTTCAAGTAATTTATCTAAATTAATTCCTTGCTTTGCAGAAACTTCTACCGCTAAAACATCTCCACCCATATCTTCGGTAACTAATTCATGAGACAATAAGGCAGTTCTTATCGCCTGTGCATCAGCACCTGGTTTGTCAATTTTATTTATCGCTACTATGATTGGAACTTTTGCCGCCTTGGCGTGACTAATTGCCTCAACAGTTTGCGCCATAATTCCATCATCTGCCGCAACTACAAGTACTACTATGTCTGTTGCGTTAGCTCCACGCTGTCTCATTGCAGTAAAAGCTTCGTGACCTGGCGTATCTAAAAAAGTTATTTTTTCACCAGAATCTGTTTGTACTTGATAAGCACCAATATGCTGAGTAATTCCACCTGATTCACCTCTAGCTACATGTGATTTTCTAATCGCATCAAGCAATGATGTTTTACCATGGTCAACGTGCCCCATAAATGTAACAACAGGCGCACGATCCTCAAATGAAGAAGTATCTTCATCATTTCTTTCAATAATAACATTTTCAACATCGGCATCAGTAACGCGCTTAACACTATGTCCAAACTCAGCTGCTATTAACTCAGCAGTATCTGCATCTATAGATTGGTTAGAATTTACCATCATACCAAGACGCATTAATACTTTAGTAACATCATAAACTCTTTCTGCCATACGGTTAGCTAATTCTTGAACCGTAATTACCTCTGGAAGTATAACTTCTCTAATTAGTTTTTCTTTTTCTTTTCTAGGCTCATTAAGTAATCTTTTTGCCTTTTCTCTGGCTCTTCTTACTGATGCAAGACTTCTTACTCTTTCTTCTCCAGAATCGCTTAAAGCTTGAGCTACGGTAATTTTATTAGAGCGTCTTTTTGCTTCACCTTTTCTAGGCTTTACTGATTTTTCTTCTGAAGTTTCTTCAACATCTATTTTTATTTTTTTTGGTAAATTAGCACTAATACGCTCATTACCTTTTATAGGCTTGACATGACGAGACTCTTCTTCATCACTTTCTTCTTCTTGTTCTTTTACTTGAACCTTTTTAGTCTCAACTTGCTTAACAGTCTCAATAACTGGCTCAGGAGAAAATAAATTTATTCCAGACTCACGTTCAATTCTTAACCTTTCTTCTTCAGCTTCTTGCAAAGCCTTTTCTTCTTGTCTTAATCTTTCTTCTTCTTGAAGTCTTCTTTCTTCTTCTTTTTTTGCACGTATTTCTGCTTCTATTTTATTTTTCTTTTCATCTTCAGCTGCTTTCTTAAGCACTTGAAGACGATTTTCTCTTTCATTATCAGTAAGCGTAGAATTATCAGTAGAAAATGCTTGAGACGAATTATCTTGCCCCAAAGAACCCTTAGTTTGTTTATCTTCATCAGATTTTTTAACTATAGTACGCTTTTTCTTTACTTCAACAGTTACACCGCGACTAGAACGACCATGAGCTAGATTTTGTGCTATTGCACCACTTTTTACTTTTAATTCTAGTTTATTACCACCACCTAGCTTCAAAGTTGTTTTTTCTTCCATAAGATCTTAAACCATTAACTAATTTATATTACTAACACCTAAACTTATATATTTCCTAACGAATACTTTAACCTATAAAGCAATCTCGTTATAATA
>CAZTUN010000119.1:0-4507 GCA_964616845.1 uncultured Rickettsiales bacterium
AAAAATTTCTTCTCACCGTATAACTATAGAAAAAAACATAGCTAATATACTAAAATTAGATCCAGAGCAAATCTCCATAAAAGCTACCACTACTGAAAAATTAGGTTTCACTGGTCGTAAAGAAGGTATTGCTTGTCAAGCAATTGCGTGCATAATGCTTAAATAGATGATTCTATTCCATTTGCATTAGATCTAAATAATTCTCTTATTTTTTCTCTATTAGACAATAAACTTGCTATTTCTTTTTCTTCAAAATCAAAACTTTTTAATCGCCAAGGCAATTTAGATCTGGAAGCTCTCTCTTTCATAAGTCTAGAAGCAACGCTAGCTATATCCAAATTCGCAAACATATGCCCAATACTAGCGCTAGTTAAGCTAGTCTGTGGCGTAACTCCAATATCTTCCTTTAATTTTTCTATCTCTTTACCATAAAGAGCAACTATATGCCTATAAATTAAAGTTTTTAGATTAGATAATTTGGCTTTACTAGCTTTATCTATATGCTTGGATCTATCTTCATATATTGCTTTGGAAAGTGCTTCCTCTAGAAAATCAGGAATTTTTATATCTTCTGTTTTTCTCCGAATATCTCGGATCAATCTTTTGAGTCTAACTCTAAGAAATTTCTCTTCTTTTTTGGCTCTCTTCATTTGTTTGGCATGTCTGTACCGACAATTTTTAAGTAAAGCCTTCTTGGAAACCCTTATATAACTTTGCCTTAGCTCAACACCATAATCTTTTGCCTTATCAACAAGACCACAAACCGCTTTGTACAAAAGCCTTGCTGTAGTAGGAAACGCTATCGCCTTTTCTTAAACAGTTGTGTCAATTGCAACCTTATCTATATCCTTAAGATCAAGAGCTCCAACTGCATTTGCAACTCGTAAACTCTCTCCAAGAAGTTTTTCTAAAAATTCTTCACCAACTCTATTTCTAAATCTACTCATCGAACTCCTGTCAAAAGGACATTCGTTCATAAAATATTCCATTCCAGTAAAATACTGGTAATAAGGATTCTCAAGCCATGCATCAAAAATCCGCTCGTCAGATAAGTTTTCCATATGCTTTAGCATAAACATGCCAACAATATATCTCGTCGATATTCCAAGTCGCCCATCAGAACAATTATTGAGCGCATTGTTGCTCTACCCAATTCCAATCTATCGCTTTTGATAACAAAACATAGTGGTGCTTCATATTAATAATGTTGTCTAACCTATTTCTAAATAGATCCATGTAGACAACTTCTTTACACTCTTAGGTTGCATATTTCTAAATTCCATTTCGCCAGTTTTTTATCAACATATACATGTTTTACTGCGATATAATTTAGCAGACTATCTATATAAGTCTATATATAACAATATGTTATCCACAGAAATCTAATTATTCACGGTCAATATCCAAACCAACCCATTACCTTGGCGAAAAACCATCCTATATTGCTCGATGCTCCGTCTAATTGAGTTCTTGGTATAGAATTATTTTCTTGTGCCTTGCGAAGTGCTTCTCTAATTACAGAAGTTTTACATTGAAGTCTATCTAATTTATTATACTCACGGCTACCATAATTTAAATTCGCTCCTTTGTTTAATAATAAATCTACCACCTCAAAATTTGTACTTTCTATCGCAAGCTCTAAAGCAGAGAAACCATCACTATTTTTTAAGTTAACCTCTGCTCCTTGTTGTAATAATTCTTTTACTATCTCATGATTTCCCTTTCTTGCCGCAATCATTAAAGCAGACCAATTTTTTTGGTCGGTTAAATTAACATTTGCTTTTTTCGCTAATAAGGCTTTTACTATCTCATGATTTCCCTCACTTGCCGCAATCATTAAAGCAGACCAACCTAGTTTGTCGGTTAAATCAACATTTGCTTCTTTCTCTAATAAGGCTTTTACTATCTCAACATTTCCGTTATCTACTGCAATCATTAAAGCAGAGGCACCTGAATTACTGGTTAAATCAACATTTGCTTCTTTCTCTAATAATTCTTTTACTATCTCATGATTTCCCTTACTTGCCGCAATCATTAAAGCAGACCAATTATCAGTATCTTGAGCAGAAATATTTGCACCATTCGCAAGCAGAATATTTACAATTTTTATATTTGCTTTTTCTGCTGCTACTAATAGAAGAGTCAAGTTAGACTCACTAAATTTTGCATTTATATCAAAACCTGTGATAGTTTTTAGCTTTGCAAGTAAAGCTTCTACCATTATATCATTGCTATTGCTTATTGCCCAATATATTGGTGAGAATCCACTATTATCCACCTTGCTACAATCAACTCCCATTTTTATAAGAGCGTTAAAGCTATCTATCATATTATTTTTTATAGCAAAAGAAAGTAAAGTATTACCCTTATCATCAAACCTGTTTAAAATATCTCCATCTTGCTCATTAACAAATTGACTAAATATTGTTTGCAAAATACTAGGTTGATATTGAACAGCGTATCTTAATAGATTGAACTTAAATTCTGTAGTTAGTTCAATATTTTTATTCTTGATTATTTGCAATATTTCTTGAGCATAAGGATGGCAAACTAATGCTCTTGCAGTATTTTTTTCAAATGTTCCTATATTATCTTTGTTTGAGAATTCCCTTATATCCTCAATTGGTGCTCCAAATAATATTAAGTCACTAAGTGCTACTAATTTTGGTTTTTCTACACATAGTTTTAATTTAGGATTAGCTTTATATGTATCATATATTGACAGTATTGCTGAAAGTTTGAATTTTTGATGATCTGGAAGCATAATCTCCAAAGTTTGTGCATAATAATCCTTCCATATACGCATAAACTGAATTGCGCTACTACCTGCAAATCTATTACCTAAAACAAATAAAGCTTCTACACCAATCATAAAAGCTTCTTGGTTACCTCGTGGTCTCAACAAACTAGATATTATATTTATTGCTTCTCTACTAAATAATTGCACACTATCTAATTTTGCAATATTTGCTTTTTCTTCTGCAGAAAGTTTTGATTTTACATCACCTTCATCTAGAGTTTTTAGTATGTCGAGAATTGGATGAGGTATTTCAAACTCATCTATTTTAGCTTGATCTAAGACCAATTTTTTATAATCAATACCTCCATCAACATCTGAATTATCTTTTCCTTTTACAAAATTTGCTAATGTTAATTCCTGAGATAATCCTTCAATATGTAAACCTTCATTGAGTTTCAAAACATCTTCTCTTTTTTCTGCATCTAATTCTATTCCTTTATATTGCTCCAATGTATTTAATAAATTACTTTTAGTTTGCTCCAATGAACTTTGAATTTCTTGAGCTAATGTTTTTTTAAATTTGTCTCTATATTGCCTTAATACTTGCCACATTTTTAATGAGGAAATATCAAGCTCTGCAACAAATAAAGTTGGATCTCTCTTTTTAAGCTCTTCTAATCTTTCAAATCCAAAAACATATGATAAATATGGTTCTAGATGAGTAGGATGTCCTATTAACAAAGAAGTCGATAGCAACCCTATAAAATTAGACATCAATATAGCATTAGCATTAATTATTGGCTTTTCACCATCTCTACAATTAAGCTCCTGAATATATTTAACTAACTCTTTTCCTGTATAACCAAGACAACGCATATCATTTGTTACTGGAGGATATTTTTCTGTCAGATATATTTTTATTTTTTCTAAACTACAAAAATTTAACCTAATCATATACCCTAAAAAATATTGCATATTATTACAAACTTCTTTAAGGTTCGAACCTTGGCTGATATGGCTCTTCATATTTACTGCAAATGGACCATCTTTACTTATACTTTTTAAAGATTGTGCATCTAAATTATGATGCTTTACAAAATAAGCGCGCAGCTTATCCATAGTATGGTCAACATCTTTTACTTCATATTTATCTTTATTACTATTTATTTCCCAAAGATCTCTTAACTCTTTTAGCTCTTGAGGTATCTTATCATCTTGAATTGTCTTTTCTCTTAATGCTTCAATAACAAGCCTATCAATTACAAGATCTGAAATTGCTCCATTTTGATTTAAAAGCTCAAGCCAATCGCCTAATGTAAATTGTTTTTCTGCTGACATATCTTTATTTTAAAAAATATTAAAGTTTTTCCATAAAAGTGATTATACTTTACATTTCTTAAATGTTAATTAATTAATTAATTAATTAATTAATTATAAAAATATTCTCATTTCAATGTAAATATTGCAATGTTTAAGGTCATTTGCTTGTTATTGTTTTTTTTATATTAGCTCTACTAACATATTCAAAGCTGCATTAATTGCATAAAATCTAATTTCTTTTCTATTGCCTATAAAAAGAAATTTCTTACAAATAGTAGGATTATTTTTAAAAGCAATTGATATAAAAACCGTACCTAATGGCTTATCAATACTTCCTCCTTCAGGACCTGCTATGCCAGTAATAGCAACAGATATTTGCGCCATAGAGTTTAAAATGGCTCCTTCTGCCATTGCAATAGCTGTTTGTGCGCTTACCGCTCCAAATTC
>CAZTUN010000120.1:0-4400 GCA_964616845.1 uncultured Rickettsiales bacterium
AAGGGCTGTAAAAATTTTTATTATATAATTTTATACAAGAACTGCATATTCCTTATAGAATCTAATTACCTCGCTATCAGATTTTATATCTCTTTTTGATATTTTCTGTCTTAGAAAAATATTTGATAGCTCTGGACACCTACTTAGCGCAACATATACCTGCCCATTAGCAAAAGCTCCCCTACCTAGATCAACTACAATTTTATCTAAAGTTTTACCTTGGCTTTTGTGTATAGTTATCGCCCATGCATATATTAGAGGATATTGAATATACGAGCCAAGAACTTTCTCCTCCATTATCTCTAATTCTTCATTGTAATTATAACTTATGTTATCCCATATCTCTGGCTCAACCTCAACAATTGTCGGGCTATTTTTCTTTCCAATGGCAACTTCTATTATTCCAGATCCAAGCCTCACTACAGTACCTATTGTACCATTAACCCATCTTCGTTTAGAGTCATTACGAATAAACATAACCTGACTACCTAATTTCAAAACTAAAGACCTTGGCGCTGGAAGCTTGTCGTCACTATCTGCAAAATTACCGCTAATCTTTGCATCATATTTATGGCTAGGATTATCAATCTTATCAAGCTGCACTTTATTTATCTGCTCTGCAATAATATTGGTTGAAGATATAACAATAGCCCCTTCCTCTATAGGTCTTTCTAAACCTACGTAACGAGAATTTATATATTCCAAAGCTTGATCACTAACAAAGCCCAACCTCACCTGATTTAAAACTTCAATAAAATTAGAATTTAACTGACGATAAACATCTTTTAATTCAAACATTTTAAATTTACCCATTTTAAATGAGTGAGAAGTAAAGAAAAATGGTGAGCGATATAGCTTATAATAATTTTCTTTTTCATATTGCGATATAACTGGAGGCAACTGGAACAAATCGCCTATAACACAAATTTGCACTCCTCCAAACTTCTCACCAGGCTTTGGACCATTAATTGACAAAAATCTTTCTATTGCATCAAATACATCAGCTCTAACCATAGATATTTCGTCAATTATTAATAAATCTATTTTAGAATATATTTTATCACTACGATCAACTTTCTTAATATCTTTTGCTTCTAATAATTTTGGTTTAAATTTAAAAAATGAATGTATAGTTTGCCCCCTAACGTTCAAAGCAGCAATACCTGTTGGAGCAACTACAATATATTTTTTCTTAGTATTGCGTTTTAAATATAGCAAGAAAGTAGACTTACCTGTACCTGCTTTTCCTGTAATAAAAACATTATCATTATTATTCTCAATAACTTCAAATAACCTATTGAATGAAGAATTATTTTTTAATCCAGGAACCATCTGCATATATATAACATATTTTATTATTTTTCTAAAATAGACTCCTTACCTGCCAAAAATATTTTGCATTTATCTTGCCAATTGCTATTTAGTAAAATTATAATAACTTAGAGTAAGATAAATTTATTTTTAACCGAATCTTTTAATGGATAGATTCATAGAATTTTTTATTTTAATTGTATAGTGATATAGCTATTAACAGTATTATGAAAAGAAGACTAATGGAGATAAATATGAACAAACATCACAATAAATCTTATATTCTTAAGGCTTCTATAATTGCATCACTATTTGCAACACTTAATATAGGACTAACTTCTTGCAATACTTTTGAAGGAATTGGTGATGATTTAAGTGCTGGAGGTCGTGCACTTTCAAAAGCTGCTCACAAATATAATCCTACTGATAAAGGAAGTTCAAGCTCAAGCAGCTCTAGTAGCTCTGAATAGTCTGCCGTGAAAAAGTCTACGAGCCACTCTTAGATTAGGCTATATAATATTTTCATGGGAAATAAATTATCAGAAATCAGCAGACTAAACTACAAAAGCTTGCAAAAGATTTTGTGGTGAATGCTTGTTAAAATGGCTATTTTTGAATATACATGAAAGAAAATTATGAAGCCGTACCGCAGTTTACTTGATCGTAAATGAGGAACGGAAGTCATGATTTTCTTTCATGGATAACAAAAAGAGACTTTTTCACAAGCGACTGAATAATGCTTACATTATCCAGCTATAACTTGACCTTGTCTTGATTGATTAGCGTCTATAGTTGTAGATACAAGAGATGGAGACGGTTTGTCTGTCTCTTTTTCTTTTACAATTTTATTTGTAGGAACAAACCTATCTTCTGGAGTTGTTTTTTGAAGAGGAAGCTTTGGTACAGAAGGTTCTCTTGGTATTGGTTTAGTTAAGACTGAAGGTTTTGGCGCTGGCTTTTTCTTGTCTTCCTGCTTTCCACTAGTAAGTGTAGATTTAGCCATATAATACGGCAAGGTAGCCGTATCTACTACCACATTCTTAGCAACATCAACTACTCCCTTAGCAAAATCCCAAGTCGACCAGAAAAAAGGATATAAAACATCTTTCCAAATATTTAACATAGCAATCATTACTGGATCAACGCTATTTCCAGATAATTTCTCAAATTTTTCTAGGAATTTACCTAAATGAGTTTTAGCAATATCTGGACCTAACGCTATCTTATCTAAATAATCCGTAGTAGTTTTCAGAGCTAATCCAGCGGTATTTTCAAATAATTTTGAAACTTCTGGTTTTTTTGGTGGAGATGCTTTCTTTTTTACTGCCATACTTCAACTAAACATTATTATCAAATTAATCTAAAGATAATCTCAATCTTATCACTATTATATAATAACACTCTATTATTACAATTATGTTACATTTATTAAAATAACTACTTTTCTAACCTAGCTTTTTGCCTCTGCCAATCTCGTTTTTTCTCACTTTCTCTCTTATCGTAAAGTTTCTTACCTTTAGCTAAGGCCAGTTCTAATTTTACCAAACTCTTATCATTAAAATATAAATTAAGAGGAATTAATGTTAAACCCTTAATTTTTAATTTTCCTATTAACTTTCTAATTTGTTGCTTATGTAGCAATAACTTGCGAGGTCGCTTTTCAAGATGATTCCAACGATTTGCTTCTTTATAATGAGATATAGACATATTATATAAAAAAACCTCATCTCCGTTAATGTCGGCGAACGCTTCTGCTATACTAACTTTTCCAGCCCGCAAAGACTTTACTTCACTACCTTGCAATACTATCCCAACCTCAAACTTATCCTCTATCTCGTACTCAAATCTTGCTCTACGATTTTGCGCTATCAGCTTTTTATATAGAGTATCGTTATTATTAGACATAATTATAAAATAGATGCTTTTTGCATCGCCTTTTTAATGATTTCCTTTTTATCCGCTGCTGGCTCAATAAGAGGCAATCTTAATTCTCCAGAACATTTATTCAATAAACTCAAAGCATATTTAGCAGGTCCTGGACTAGAATCACAAAACATTGCCACATGCAAAGGCATTAACATATCATGCAATTCTAAAGCTTGAGATAACTTATTTTCTTTCCATAAATTCTGTACCTTAGCAACTTGCCTTGGCGCAACGTTAGAAGTTACAGATATAACACCAACCCCTCCTTGGGCATTAAAACTTAGCGCTGTACCATCTTCTCCAGATAATTGTATAAAATGCTTTGGTAATTCATGAGTACGCAACGTACTAACTCTTGCTAAATTACCTGTAGCATCTTTTATTCCAACTACGTTATCTAATTTAGCTATTCGCACTATAGTTTCATCATTTATATCGACAACTGACCTCCCTGGAATATTATAAATATATATAGGAATATCTACTGCATTATTAATTGCCTTAAAATGCTGGTATATCCCTTCTTGGTTTGGTTTATTATAATAGGGAGTTGCAACTAGTATAGCATCAGCTCCTACATCTTTTGCATCTTTTGCTAAAGAAATTGCCTCGTCAGTACAATTAGACCCCGCACCTGCCATTACTGGAACTCGTCCCTCGGCAGCTTCAACACATAGCCTGACAACCTTTTTATGAGTAAGATGATCTAAAGTAGGCGATTCCCCTGTGGTTCCACAAGAAACCAATCCATGTATACCTTCTTTTATTTGCCAATCGACCAAATTAGCATAAGCTTGCTCATCAACCTGCCCATTTAAAAAAGGAGTTACTAAAGCCGTAATTGCACCACTAAACATGACTGTCCAACTTAATTTTAATTAATATAAACTTACTTTTTCAAATAACATAAGTTTTCACAAAGAACAATTAATAAAAAATCTTACTCTTTAGCTCTAACAACAATTTATTTAAACTTCCGTTATCATATTGCTTGGTAACATGCCCCCAAATTGGATTAGGCCAAGCTGAATCGTCTTTAAATCTTGCAATAATATGAATATGCAATTGCTTTACCTGATTGCCCAAATTGGCTACATTTATTTTATCTGGTAAGAATATATTTTGTTATATCCAGTTCGATCTTTAACGGGACTCATTATTGA
>CAZTUN010000121.1:0-4384 GCA_964616845.1 uncultured Rickettsiales bacterium
CTATATATATATATATATTTTGGAAGGGTAACTGGTTTAAAGTCTTTATTAATAGAGACTACCAAAACTTCTATGCTAGCAATTAATATATCGTTGTTATAAATTAATTGTTCAAATATAAGGCTTGCTCTGCCTCTTTTTTTAATGCTAGTTGTAACGGTTAGTAAATCGTCTAGGCGGGCTGGCTTATGTAATTTTATATTTACATTGCTTACTACGAATAAAATATTTTCTTCTTTAGCAAGGTTGCTCTGATTAATTCCAAGGCTACGCAACATTTCTGTTCTAGCTCTCTCTGCGAACTTTAGATAGTTAGCGTAATAAACTACTCCGCCACTATCTGTATCTTCATAATAAATACGTACATTAAATTTATGAGGAGATGTCATCTAAATTATCCAGTAAGTTAAGTTGAATTGACATTGGACGAGGAATATTTATACCAACATGCTTAAAGGCATGTGGAGTTAGTACTCTGCCACGAGGAGTGCGCTTTATAAAGCCTTTTTGCAATAAAAAAGGTTCTATAGTTTCTTCTAGAGCATCACGTTGCTCGGAAAGACCTGCGGCAATTGTTTCTATACCTACAGGACCTCCATAATATTTTTCCGCTATAAATCTTATGTATTTTCTATCATAATTATCTAATCCTTCTGGATCGACCTCAAGGCGATTAAGAGAATTATTGGCAATTTGTTGATTAATATGTCCATTATTTTCAAGAGAGGCAAAGTCACGAACTCTTCGTAAAAGCCTTAGGGCGATTCTTGGAGTTCCACGGGACCGCTTGGCAATTTCGTTTGCTCCAGATTCGTCAATTGTTGCGTTAAGAATTGTGGCGGCGCGCATTACAACATGTTTTAATTCATCAACTTCATAAAAAGATAGGGCGGTAGGTATACCAAAACGATCACGTAATGGATTAGAAATTAAACCTAATCTGGTGGTTGCTCCAACTAAAGTAAAAGGTTGTAAATCTATACGAATAGTTCTTGCGGCGGGTCCTTCGCCAATAATTAAGTCAAGTTTAAAATCTTCCATCGCAGGATAAAGAACTTCTTCAACCGTTGCAGGTAAACGGTGAATTTCGTCTATGAATAAAACATCTTTAGCTTGTAAATTAGTAAGTATTGCTGCTAAGTCACCAGCTTTTGAGAGAAGCGGACCTGAAGTGGCACGAAAATTTACTCCTAATTCTTTAGCAAATATATGAGCTAAAGTTGTTTTACCAAGACCGGGAGGTCCATATAGTAATATGTGATCGAGAGACTCATTTCTTGTTTTGGCTGCTTCGATAAAAACTTTTAGATTATTCTTTGCGTGTCTTTGACCAATAAATTCATCTAATAGACTTGGGCGTAAAGATTTTATAATAGAATCTTCGTCGGCAATGTTAGCATCAAGAAGTGTATTTATGGTCATGGTTTAATTCTAAAATTTAATAAAATAGCGAAACATAATTTATCTTACACTTCCTGCAAGTTCTTTTAATCCGTGGCGGATTAATTCATCTACAGAAAGATCTTCTTGTGAATTTGCACTTGCTTTTGTGATAGCAACATACGCATCGGAACGATTATATCCTAAATTAACCAAAGCAGAAATTGCATCAGAGCTGGAATCTTTTTGTAATGATATAGTATTTGTAGAGAATGCTTGTGCAGATAATAATTTATCACCTAATTTGTCCTTTAATTCGGTTATAAGTCTTGCTGCAAGCTTTGGTCCTACTCCAGGTGCTGAAGTTAAAATAGCCTTGTCTTGTGCCTGTATTGCAGTAATTATTTTTTCTGGAGATAACGCAGATAAAATGGCTAAAGCAACTTTTGTACCAACGCCGTTAACTTTAGTTAGTTGTTGGAAAATATTTTTTTCATAAGTTGTGGCAAAGCCATAAAGATGAATATGATCTTCGCGAACATGTGTTTCAATTAGTAAAGTTACATCGTTTCCAAGAGTAGGCATTTGATTTATAGTTTGGCTGGAACAAAAAGCTATGTAACCAACTCCGTTAACATTTATCATTACAAAATCTTCACCAATGGTATCTAAAATTCCTTTTAATTTTCCAATCATCTTATGACTACCCCAATATTTTTTCTTTAGCTAAAGGAGAATTTATATAAGCTGCATGGCAAATAGCAACTGCTAATGCATCAGCAGCATCTTCATACTTTACTTGAGAGGTTGGCAATAAGAATTTTATCATAGTCATTACTTGATCTTTACTAGCATGACCCATGCCAACAACTGATTTTTTTACTACTGTTGCTGGATATTCGCCTAAATTTAATCCAGCTAATTGAGTTGTAAGTACTAGAGCTCCTCTTGCATGACCAAGCTTCAGTGAAGATAAAGGATTTTTATTAACAAATGTTTCTTCAATGGCGCAGTTATTAGGCTGATATAATTTTATGATATTACTTAATTCATCGTGTAGAGTCTTCATTCTTGCGGGAATAGATAAAGAGCTATCAGTTTTGATAATTCCACAAGATACAAAACTTAACATGCTAGGTGAAGATTTTATTATACCCCAACCAGTTTTTTGTAAACCAGGATCTATTCCTAAAATTATATCCATAATACCTTTATTAATGTTAAAGTGCTATAAAAGTTAAATATCTATTTGTTCAAGCAGGTCACTGGAAATGATAAAATTTCCTGTTACTTCTTGGACATCGTCACTATCTTCTAATGCATCTATTAATTTTAAAAGCGTTGTAGCTATTTCTTTTTCAGTAATAATCATTGGATCTTTAGGCTTCCAAATTAACTTTGCAGATTCTGGCTCGCCATATTTTTTAGCTAAAATATCACGAACTTTCATAAAATCTTCGGGAGAGCAGCTTATATAATGGTATTCCCCTTGCGATTCTACATCTTGGACTCCTGCTTCGACTGCGGATTCAAAAATTTCATCATTGCTTGCTATATTGTTTTTGTATTCAATGTAGCCAATGCGGTCAAACATGAAATTTACACAGCCAGTTTCTCCTAGGGCACCAGAATATTTTGTGAAGGCAGTCCTTACATCTGAGGCAGTACGATTGCGATTATCTGAAAGAGCGTCAACAATTATAGCAATCCCGCCTAAAGCATATCCCTCATAACGTACTTCTTCAAAATGTTCAGTATTTATACCACTAGTGGCTTTTTTTACAGCCATCTCTATGCGATCTTTAGGAACGCCATTTTTACGAGCTAATATAAGTGCGTTGCGTAAGCGTGGATTAAAATCAGGATCTGCTGAGCCTGAACTAGCAGCAACTTGAATTTCTCTAGTTAATTTTGTGAATAATTTTGCTCGTTTAGCGTCTTTACCAGCTTTTCTGTGTTTTATGTTTGCAAATTGCGAATGTCCTGCCATGAGTAATTCAACCTATTTTATTTTAAAATATTTCAAACCAAGTTTTTTCTAAAAATAATTATCGCTTAAATATCTGGTTTTTGAAGAAAAATTCAAGATATTTATTAAAAAAATCTTGAATAGGGACTTTACAAAACCTAAGAAATTTTTAATAGCTACGTATAGCTTTGTATATTACTAATTATTAGCTAATGCATTGATAATTAAACAATATTTTTAAGAAAAATTACGAAAATAAAATAGATAATTTTGGCGAAAAATAAGGGTTTATAAGAAAAATGTAAGTAATTTTTTAGTAAACTATATTATTGAGTGCAAAATTTGACATTCTTAAAAACAAAATAGAAATTTAATACAAAAGTAACTAAAAAAAAGTCTCTGAAAAATAAGGCATTTTAAAAATAAAAGTAAAAAATATAAAAAAAAGTTATTTTAGGTGTTGACTTAACTCAAAAGCCGTCATATAAGAAGCGACCCCGAGACGATGTAGTGAAAACAAAAATTGTTTCGGAAAGCTCTTTGAAATTGTGAATGTAATAACTGACAATATCCTATATAATAATATAAACTAACCGATCAATTTTAATTGATGTTGGGAATGTTTACGAGTTTTATTTAATATGCAAGTTTAGTTCTGCATATGACATCAAAGATAACGTAAATTAAGCAATATAAGGGCATTTGGTGGATGCCTTGGCGATTGCAGGCGATGAAAGACGTAATACGCTGCGATAAGCTTCGGGGAGGTGCGAATATCCTTTGATCCGAAGATCTCTGAATGGGGAAACCCACTGCATTTATGTAGTATTTTAAGCTGAATACATAGGCTTAAGAAGCAAACCTGGCAAACTGAAATATCTAAGTAGCCAGAGGAAAGGAAATCAAACGAGACTCTGCTAGTAGTGACGAGCGAAAGCAGACCAGGCCAGTAGTTAAGATATTAAAACCAGAACGCTATGGAAATGGCGACCGTAGAAGGTGATAGTCCTGTAAGGGTAAATAATATTTTAATTC
>CAZTUN010000122.1:0-4360 GCA_964616845.1 uncultured Rickettsiales bacterium
CGTTCATGATGGGCATCATGATATCCAACAAAATGAGGTCGGGCTGACATTTTTCAATCACCTCCAAGCCCTCTAGTCCATCATGTGCTACTTTGGTGTCGTAGCCTGCGGCCTTAAGCTTGAGCTCATACATCTGTGCAATTGGCAGGTCATCTTCAATAATTACAATCATTTCACTGAATATACTACATTTAACTTCTTTCAATTGCGAATTTAATGAGTTTGATATTTAGCTACTCTTATGCTAAAATATTCTATAGTTCTTTAGAAGATTTATTTAACGCACAGATATACATATATTTTGTGTGTTTTTTTAATTTAAAGTAAAAAGGAAGATAATGATAATTCATTTAGCAACCGGTTTGGGTAAGGGTCCAACTAAACTCAGTGCATTTGATGCCGCTTTAAATGACGCAGGAGTAGCAAACTATAATATTATTCGACTGAGTTCAGTTATCCCGCCCAAGACAAGTATTGTAAAATTTGACAAAGCATTAGTAAATTTACCTGGCAACTGGGGAGATAGACTTTATGTAGTTATGGCAGAAATGCGTGTAGACACCCCAAATGAAGAAGCCTGGGCTGGAATAGGTTGGGTGCAAGAAAAAGATTCTGGAAAAGGTCTTTTTGTTGAGCACGAAGGATATAGTGAGGAGACTGTAAAGCGTGATATTCGTCAAAGTCTAGAATCTTTAATGGCAACTCGAAATGTTGATTTTGGTGAAATAAAAATGTTGGTAAATGGTGCGGTTTGTAAACATCTTCCGGTCTGTGCTTTAGTGGTAGCTGTTTATCAAGCGAGTAATTGGCAAAATGATGCAGAGCTTATACATTAACAAAACTTTTTAAATAATAAAATTAAATGTGTGATGCGAATTTTGAACAAGATAAAAATCAATTAAATGATGCAGATCAAATCTTATCATCTAGAAGCCATGAAGCTTCAGCTGATGAGGCTGACATTGTACAATTTGAAAACTTCGATCCAGTTATAGATGAGGTAGATCCAGTAAATGGATCTTTTTCAAATCGTGCAGTAAATATTAGCAAAATGATATTTGTTGCAGCTGAAATAAATCCTTTTACTAATGCTCCATTGCGCTATGGAGTTTTTTTTGGTGGTACATTTGCTGCAACAAGAAATATTGCATTAAGTGCAGGTATGCTTGCATTTTCTACGGCAAGTCTTGAAGGAGGTGCAGCAGTACTCACCGCAGAAATACTTACAAAAAATGAAAAAAATAAATACAGCGAGTCAATTATAGAGAAAATTAACTCAATACGTCATTCAAGTGCAGTGACGAAATATTTGCCTTCTGAACGTAAAATTGGTCCGGCTTTAACAGCTTTTCTCGGTGGCACTTTGGGAACTTCAATATTATTGGGTATAAAAAAATCAGAAAATCTGGATATAAATCAGCAACAACTACGCAGAATAGGCTTCGCAGTTACAGCATGGTCAACGAGTTACAGTGTTGTTCAAGCTAGTTTAGTTGCCGAAGGTTTAACTAATATTGCAGATCCAAGAATTGCGATACCAATATTTGGAACACTGAGTGCATTATTCGCAGGTTTTTCAAAAATAAAAAATTATTATGAAAGAAATTCTATTAGAGTTTCTGAAAATGGAAATGTATGATTGCAAGATTCCCAAATTTTAGTCCTATTCAACTGAATCAATTAGAAGAGTATGTTAATTTAGTTTCTAAGTTCCCACCATATTCGGATTTCAATTTTGTTAGTTTATTTTGTTGGAATAAAAATGATTTAACTGAAATTTCAATTTTAGGAAAAGGAATTGTAATCAAACTTAAAGATTATACTTCAAATAAAATTAATTACAGTTTTTTAAGTAGCAACCAAGATACACAATTAGAAATTATGGAGTTATTTAAAGAAGCTAATTGTCTAACACTAGTACCCGAAATAACTGTTAACATGTTGAATACTAAATATTTTAGCATTCAAGAAGAGCTGGATAATTTTGACTATATTTATAATCTTGAAAAATTAATTAAACTTGATGGCAAAATTTATAAAAAGAAAAGAAATAAAGTACATAAGTATAGCAAAGATTTACTTCTACACACTAAAGTAAATGTTATTACAGAAATTACTGAATTGTTTAGACAAGAAGTTGAGGGATTATTGGTTCAATGGTGCTTTGAAAACGAATTCTTAGCGAAAGATATGGAAGATGAAATAGATGCAATAATGACTGCCGTTGACAATTTAAATGCCTTAAATTTATTTATTGTAGAAATTAGATTGAAGGGTAAGTTAAAAGGAATTTCTATTAATGAAAAGCTGCCAGGAGATATGGCAATTTGTCACTTTGAAAAGACGGTTGGTGCACATGAAAATATAGCTTCATATTTTGTACAACAGATTGCAATAATTCTAAAAACTTATAATTGCAATTATGTTAACTGGGAGCAAGACTTAGGTATTGCTGGTTTAAGACAATTAAAACAATCTTATCACCCAGAATATTATCTAAAAAAATATAATGTAATCAATTTGTCTAAAATGTAGATATAATTAATCAATATGGAAAAGAAAAATAAAGGCGCAATAGATGAAATTCCAGAGGTGGTTGTGACGCGTTATGACTTAAGACCTAATGAAATAGAATTACTTGAAAGTGAAATATTAGAAGCTGCAAAAAATATAAAACCTAATGGGATGGTTTGTGCCTGGATCGCACCAAGACATAAATTTTCAAATCTACTTAGAACATATGAAGCTCAAAAATTTCCTGAAGTTACACAATTACCAGACGATATTGAAGATAGATCATTATTCTTGGCACTAATTGATACTAGAAGGGGTGTCGAAAGAGTTGTACATTCTACGACTATATCTGGGTTAATTGGTAGAAAAGCAGGTGAACTATTAGATCAAGATGGTAACCCCCATGAAACTAGTGGCTTTATTGTAATAGATGATTTGGTTGAAATGGGCAATTTTACAAATGAAGAATTCTGGCAATATTACAGTAGCAGAGGGGTTGATTTATCAAACAGTATGTCAGTTGAAACCAATTTTAGAGTTGGAGAACGAGTTGACAAATTAGATGGATTGAGCAGTTCGGACATAGCATATTTGTGTCTATTTAGATTATTAAAAAGTCGTTCAAAAAATTTAAGTAAATCCGTTGTATTCGCTAGTATAAATGGCGATTCAATTCATTCGTTTGAAAGAGTTGGGATTAGATGTGAGCCATTGATGGGAAGAACTGATTTAAGAACATCCGAGAGCCAACAAGGACTTGAATTTAAACCAGTCGCAATTCCAAGTAATGCCGAAATATTTGACTACATTGATTTAGATGTACCTCAGCTTACTTTTGGTGTTGAAATTTAAGATTGAAATTTATTATTAGCTTCAGTCTGTTAAAATAGTGAAGTAAACATAAGGGTTTTATGAGCACTGACCTTCTTATTTTAATTGTATGCGCTGCCGCAATCTCAATTTTAACCTCATTAATTTATGTTAGGAATCCAAAAAATTCAACTAATCTACGTTTTACATTGCTTTCTATTGTCTTAATTTGTTGGATGACAAGTAATTATTTATCTGATCATGCTTCAAGTCATAATTTGCTATTCACCAGGTTAACTTTTCTTTCAGGAATATTAACTTCAGCAGCATTAATTAATTTTATTTCAACCTTTCCTGATGCAAAAAAGTTTACAAAAAATAAACTACTTTATTTTCATAAATTACTTTCAATTATATTGATACCACTAAGCCTGTCGCCATTCATCATTAAAGGAGTAAGTAATGAAATTGGAGGTGAAATATATACATCCGATTTATATATATTCTTCTTAGGGTATATAGCCTACTCATTAATATTGATTTACTACATTATTCTTAGACAATATAAAGGTGCTACAAAGATCTATGAAAAACAACAAATTAAGTATTTATCTTTTGGAATAGCGTTATATGCGATTTTAGCTACATTTTCAAATGTATTTCTTCCATTAATATATGACAATTGGTCTCCATCAAGGTTTGGGCCGGTATTTACACTTATAATGGTTGTGCTTGCTTCTTATGCGATTGTAAAACATAAGCTATTCGATATTAGGTTAATTGTCGCTCGTTCACTTGGCTATATATTTACTCTTTTGACAGTTTCAGGTGGCTACTCATTCTTGGTTTTTGTTTTTTTTGCACAATTTTTAGGCGCTAAAGATTTGTCTAATTATCAACAAGCTATGTATGTGGTGCTTGCTGTCTTATTTGGATTTAGCCTACCACCCCTAAAAAAATTCTTCGACAAGTGGTCAAACCGGTTATTTTATAGGGATGCCTATGACGCTCAAGATTTGCTCGATCAGTTGAATAA
>CAZTUN010000123.1:0-4281 GCA_964616845.1 uncultured Rickettsiales bacterium
AAACTATTAAAGAAAGATATGCAACAGCACGTGCGACGATGAGACGGATGTCTAAAAAACGATGACGAACTATTGCATAAGCTACTCCACTTATCCAAAAGAATGTCCCAACTTGACCAACCCAATTATATTGGAAATTTCCTAAAGTTGGAAAAATAAGATTTGTAAATAATGCAGGCACTGAAGTAAATATAAGACTTATCAAAATCAGCATTATTTGTTGTTTATGAACACCGGTTAATTTCTTGTACTTTTTTAAATAAACTAAATAACAAAGTGGAAAAAAAGCATTGAAATAAGCAACGTATAAAAAATATGCCCATCCAAAGATTATTATTTTTTCACGGCCTGGAACTATTAAAACATCTTTTATTACGTACCCAGGAATCAATACAATAATACCTAATATCGTATTGAATAAAATAAGCAAGAATAATGTCAATTTATTTACTTTATAGTTTGGGAACGACATCCCAAACAATAAATAGCCTAAAGGTGTAAGCGTTGGAAAAAAATATAATAATATCGCCCAGTTCCTTGAAGATTGCAAAGGAGCAGACCGAAAGAATAGCATACTAGAACACCAGAAACTTATTGCTATTGCTGTCAATAAAAAATATTTACTTGATTGTGTCTTTGGAAAACGAATAAAAACAGTTATGGAAATAAGTATATTTATTAATGTAGCAATAAGGATAATGAAGTTAATTAAATCCATATCTAATAGTGAATACTAACCATATTCATTGTACTAGATATTAGACCTTAACTGAGTGAATGATTTTTCTGGAATAAAATTCCCCCAACTTTGTAATTTATTAACAGAAAAGCCTGCTTGTTTGATTAATGCACCTATCTCAGCTACATCTTCATGACTAGCCGCTCTTGATATGTGATTTTCTTTCATCCTACCACTCATAACCAAGGATGTAAGTTCTACATTACATCCCCAATCAGTATGTGGTAGTAATCCAACAGGCCCATAATTAAAACCATCCACCTCCTCAGTTATATTGCCATTTATCATTCGAATTCCATTTCTTTGAACATGTCCAGGCACAGAATATGACGGCCATGCAATAATGCCGGTAGTATCTTGTGGAGGGACCCATGGAGGTTGTGAATCATCTACAACAAAATGATTATCTAATGAAAGTTCACCCAACAGAGGGTCGGAAACTGCACTTATAATAAGATTTGTTCTCTCTAAAATTTCTTCATAATTATGAGCTACGGCTACTTTATGACCATTTTGTTTTAATCTATTTTTAATAAGATCAGCTGATACTTTTTCTGCAACTCCTGGGGCATTATCATAAAGCATTAAATTATTAGTAATATGTTGAGCTTCTATATATTGTGCAAAAGCACTACCTATTCTGCCACAACCAATAATTCCGACTGTTTCTTGAGATAAATCAATTCCTAATTTCTGAGCTCCTAGCTTTAATGTTTCAGCCATAGCAAAGATAGTTCCTGCATGGCCAGTAGTTGTGTATATTTCATTACCAAACTTTTTTTCTAACCATTGTCCAAATTGAGTCATAGCTGCAAGTTGTTCTCCTAATCCAATATTTTGCGTACCTAATTTATTTAAAACAAAATTAGTTGCATCTTGAATTAGAGGTCTAGCATATCCATTTAATCTTGCAGTAGCCGATGGAAGTTCTAACATTTTATCTATATCTAATGGGATACAAACGATACTTCCATGTAAAGGGCTACCATCAATACCTTGTGTTACTGTTGTAGCGGCTTCAAATGGTGGCAGACTATTTAATAAAGCGATTTTTTGTTTTTGTAAATGTTTATTATGTTGAACATTTTCGGAAGAAATATACGAAAGTGCTGGAAAAACTCCATCGGCATCTCCATAATACATTCCTTGATCAATGCTCGCTTGACTATCTCTTGGATGTACTAAGAATGCAGAAGTTCGGTTTTTACCCAGATTATCATTAGTTCTATATGATTCATGTGCAAGTTCAATACGATTAAATAAATCATATTGCAATTCTATGGGTATTAAATTCTTAAAGTCTTCATTTAGAGCCTGTGCAATAGATAATGAATGATCTCGAGAGAAAAAGTCAGGCCTGGTTTGTAGTTCTTGGAATCTATTTTCAATCATTTGAATAACCTGTGAAATGTTATAGGCAATTATAGCATTTTTAAAGTTAAATCCATATGATTGGTTTATTATGATAAGCAATTACGCAACATTTACTTACCAGTATGCAACATATAATTAGGCAACTTTTTTTATCTCTAACTCTATCTGTTTCATTTCCGTTTTCATTTTAAGCATTTTATATATCGAAAAAGCCTTACTAAAGTATTCCTGTGCTAAGTCCATTTCTTTTTTAATTGTATATAAATTCCCTAGTCCTTTTAACGCCATTGCTTGACCTATTAAGACGGCGTTTTTCCTTTCAATTGAATATCCAATTTTAAAATATTTCTTAGCGAGTGATAATCTTTTCATTTGCAAATATGCTTGTCCCAAATAAACATAAATAAATCCTAATACTGACTCGTCTTTTAAATACTTACTTCTTTTTAAAGAAAATTGCAAATAATTAATCGCATTGTTATATTGATCATTTTTTATATAAACCATTCCTAAATAAGCATAACTCTTTAATAATTGGTCTTTTCTTATATTTGCTATTTTAAGTAATCTTATTGATTCCAATAAATATTCCTCGGCTTTATCTAGTTCATTATTATTACTACAAATAATCCCGAATTTCTGTTTTAACAATCCATTTAAACCATCATCTTTATATTCGTGACCAATTTTAGCAACACGATCTAACAATTCTTTTGCTTTAACATGATTACCTTCATAGAAATATACCCTACCTATATCTTCCATAAGATACATTCCTAGACCTTTAAAATCATTACTTTTTATATAAGAATCTTCAATAATATAATGTAAATTATGCATTAAATACCATTTCCCACTATAAAAAACATAATTACTAATTAATGGCCATATCTTAATTAGTGTTTCATAGCAATTATTGTCATAAAGCCTTTTTAATAAAAAAATAATATTTTCTAACTCTTTTGATAAGTAGTTTATATACCTTATACTGCCAGAAGCATGATTGCTTAAAAAATATATATAATATTCACCTAAATGTATATAATTTTGAACTATCACTTTTTCCATCATAAATTCTTTTATAACTGGGTGTAGTCTATAACTCTTTTTAACTGATCTCTCAACCAATGATTGATTAACTAGAGAATTTAAATACGATAAAGCTTTCCCTCTAGAAAGATTATTTAATTTTGCTAATAAATTTATTTGAAAATCTGTTCCATCAAATAATGCACATGCAAGCAACATTCTTTTTTCATCTTGTTTTAATAAGCTATAAAAGTAATCTAAAGTATCATGTAAATTCTTACTATCATAATTATAAGAATGTAAATGTATTCTACCTAGATTAATATCATTTACTATTTTCTTAAAATCCAAAGGATTCAATAATATTCTTTTTAACACAATTGATGTTGTAATCGGCAAGTTACCTAACTTATTGGATATTTGTAATAGATTTGTTTTCTTCGTTTCAGTAAATACTGAACCTAAAATACTATTAGAAAGCTTTAAAAATTCTTCATCGCTATATGGTCTTAGTTGAAATTTTGTTAATTTTAAGTTATTAAATTCTTGTATTGAAGTGAATAATTTAGGTACTTGAATTTCAAATAATCTTGTAATGTTTTTTTGTTTTTTATCAATCCAATCAATATTATCTATTATAAACAACATAGATTTATCTCTTAGTAATAACTTAATACTATCCAGCTTTTCATCTACTGTCAGTAATCCATTATTTGTTGCACCAAATCCTTGCAAAACTTCGTCTAAAATAGCATTTAAATCTTTAACATCTGCTCGAAACCAAAAAATTCCATCTTTAAATATCTTTAATAAAATATGTCCTATTTGGATTGCTAATGATGTTTTACCAACACCTGGCATACCATGAATAAGGACATCACGTCTTTGTATTAATTCCCAACTAATATTTTTAATTAAATCTTCTCTCCCAATAAAATTTAATAGATTAAGTGGTAATGTTTTAATATTATGGATTTTAAAATATCTCTTTAGATCACCCTCTTCTTTAATATTTAAAGCACTTTTATCCAATGCGCTTAAAATTTTATTAGCTTCTTCTAAATTTATAATTCCACCAAGTTTTATGAATATTTTTAATATTGCTAAAATAACTTTTCTATCACTAGGGACTCTATCAC
>CAZTUN010000124.1:0-4205 GCA_964616845.1 uncultured Rickettsiales bacterium
GATGTTTGGCTAGATGGGCAAACACTTCGTAAAGACTTCCTGTTTTTTCACCAGCTGCAACTAGGGCAACAAAAATAGAATCAAATATTTCTGGATGTTTTGAGAATGCAACTGAGAGTAAATCTCCAGCTTTAACATTTTCATAAATATCTGACATTACTGCTTTTAACTGTTCAGACTCTGAGGTATCTCGTAAATCAGAAATAGAGTCAAGTATCGGTACTCCTGCGCGATCTAACTGTTCTAAATGAACACAAAGAACTATCAAATCTTGTATCTTGATTGATTTAAATAAATTTCTTTGACTTCCCTTTACTTGCTTGCAAGAAATTAAATCTAATTTTAATGGCTTTAATTTATTTTCTAGATCTGCCTCATTTGCGGCAAGCATTTTACCATACTGTTTTTTGCCTAACTCATTTAATGCAACATAACTATAATTAATAACTGTCATAATTATAGCCTTTCTGTCATATCTATAGTTCTTACCAATTCTTCTATATCAGTAACACCTTGCAAAACTTTATTAATGCCATCTTGCATCATAGGCACAAAACCCACGCTCAAAGCATGTTCTATCAGAACCCCTCTTGCCGCATTAGCTGCAATCAACTCATCAGCTTTTTTATCAATAGGAAAAATTTCACAAACAGCTACACGTCCCTTATATCCAGAGCCAAAACAATCTTTACAGCCCCTATGCTTAAATATCCTTACATCATTAGCATCTGGTATACCAAGTATTCTTAATTCATCACTATTTGCCACTACTTCTTCTTTGCAGTTACTGCATAATTTTCTTACTAGTCTTTGCGCTATTAAACATATTAGACTACCTGCCAATAAATACGATGGTATTCCTATATCTATTAGCCTTGGTATAGCTCCATAAGCATCGTTAGTATGGAGTGTACTAAAAACTCTATGTCCTGTCATAGCAGCTCTTACTGCCATATTTGCGGTATCTTCGTCCCTAATTTCACCAATAAATATCACATCTGGATCTTGGCGTAATAAAGATTTAACTCCCGAAACGAAGTCCATACCTTTATCGTCTTTTATATCAGACTGTCTAAGCATATTAATCTGATATTCTACTGGATTTTCAAGCGTCATTATATTTATGTCAACAGCATTAATATAACTAAGAACAGAGTATAAAGTTGTAGTTTTTCCGCTTCCAGTTGGTCCTGTAACTATAACTACGCCTTCTGGCCTTTTTAATAATTTTTTTAGTAATTTCTCATTATGTTCGCTAAAACCTAACTGATCCATTCCTACTAAAGATTTATGCTTGTCTAAAATCCTCATAACTATGTTTTCACCAAAAATAGTAGGATGCGTGGCTACCCTAAAATCTATTTCTCTTCCCAAAACATTATGATTTGTTCGTCCATCTTGAGGTAATCTAGTCTCAGCAATATTCATACCAGACATAATTTTTATTCTCACCACAATTGATGACCAATATTCTTTGTGAAAGGAACGTATTAATATAAGCTTACCGTCAATACGATATCTCAACCTTACAAAAGAATTCTCTGGCTCAAAATGTATATCTGAAGCTCTTCTTTTAATTGCATCAACCAATATTGCATCAACTAATCTAACCGTTGGATTGATATAGCCACTTTCAGAGTCATTTATTTTATTGTTATTATTATCTGATATACCAGTTTCTATTTCTTTTAATATACCACCTATAGTAGTCTCATAACCATAATATTGATCTATAACTTCCATTATATCTGATTCTGAAGCGTAAACTGGTAATATTTTTATACCACTAGGAAAATAGCGAGCAATTTGATCTATAGCTAATATGTTATAGATATCTGACATAGCAACATATACTATATCTTTATCAAAATTAACTGGAACCGCCTTATAACGAAATGCTACATCTTTAGGAACTTGTTTAATTAATTTTGGGTCAAGAACAGAGTTTTTTAAGTTAAAGTTCTTTATATTAGACTCACCCATCAGCACTTCATTAAGAACACTCTCTGTAATAAATCCCATATCAACTAAGATAGTTCCTAGCAACTTACCCTTTCCTGTTGAAGCTGTTTGCTCTTTTAAAGCCGTTTCTAATTGATCCTTTGATATTAATCCTCGTAGTAATAATTTTTGTCCAATTGGCAAATTAGCTTTTCTACCTTCTACTTCCACTGTTTGCTTGCTTGAAGATTCTTGAACTTTATTTTCTTGCAAGTTACTCTTTTCATTTTGTTGAACTTGCTTATTTATAGAAACGTCTTGACGACCATTTTCTATATCACGCATCATAATTTGTTTAGCTTTTCTAATCTCTGAACGAGCATCTTCTCCCTGAACAGAATTAGATTCCAGCTTATTTCGACTATATGACTGATTCTGATAGTTTAAATTTTCCACAGCAAAAATTACCTATTTTAAAAATCTGCTCTCGTAAAAATAAGATGTATTTAATAATTTGTTCTACAACTAACATGTCGTATGACAAAAAATTATTTTTTTCTAAAGTTATCTATACTAACGACATTATTCTCATCTACTTTAGAAGAACTTTTTTTACGCTTCTTTTTATCTATATCAGAATTATCTGATTTAGTTTTTTTAATTTTAGTTGTATTTAATTTTATAGCATTTTTAGAAACATTTTCCTTAATTTCAGATATTTCTTTTGTTTTTGATGACTTAATAAATTCATCTCCGTGTCTAAACTGCAATCCAAATTTTACACTAGGATCTGCAAAAGCAACTAACGAATCAAAAGGAACATATATTTTCTCTCTTATACTCTCAAAACTTAAAGTAACAAAAAAACCATCTTCTTTTACTTCAAGACCTTCAAATTGATGCTGCAAAACAATAGTTATTTCTTCTGGATATTTTTTTCTCAACGCATCAGAAAGTTTTACTCCTGGGTAATTAGTTAAAAAAGAAATAAAGAAATGATGCCTCCCTGGAAGACCATCTTTAGAAATACTCTCAAGAGCCTTCTTAACTATAACATGCATTGCATCATCTATCAGACGACCATAATCTATAAAATTATCGCTCATATAATTTTTTTGTATAAATTAATAAATAAAACCACTTCTAATTATTAAATATTAGACTGCCTAAAATTACATAGCAAGCTAATTCTATGTAGTATTTTTCTTAAATATCATTAGAAAACAAAAAATTAATAAGATTGAATTTTATATATTTTTTATACGGATCTTATTTTGATTTTATATCAATAATGGGGGCATTCTGTTGCCCGGGGCCCCCTAACCGCTCGCCTTTAACAAACTAAGCAGCAGCAGCTAACGCTACAGGTGCAAAGTTGTCATTAGCAGCAACGAAATTATCGTTTGCATTTATAATTATGACCTTGGTCACGGTTAAGTATCATCACCGAGTAAAACAAGATTTTTTATTGCATCTGTCGAAGCTTTTACACCCCCGCCACTAAAGAAATATAAAGTTTAGTATAAATTAATATATTATTTCTTTACTGGTGGAGGTGTCGGGTACCGCCCCCGAGTCCATAATGCCTATTCTAAACCTGCATTTATCACCATAGCCGCATTACTACAGCATATACATTATAGCACATATTCCTTTAAAAATGAAGAAAAATTTATACTTTCTTTTAATTCAAGTAGGTGATAATAATCTCTTACAAAATTCTAAGAGGATATAAAGCATGTTACTTACTCTGACCCAAGAGTCTGAAATAAAAGACCAACAACAACAATCTAATTATTCTAAGCGCCCTACTGTAGAAGCATTAGAAAATATATTATTTGAACCGATAAAAATATTAGATCACGGTTTTATAAGAGTTGTAGATTATATGGGCGATGATAGCGCTATAGTTCAAGCAGCTAGAGTATCTTACGGTCGTGGGACAAAAAAAGTAAATCAAGATATAGGTTTAATTCGCTATCTTTTAAGACATAGTCATACAACTCCTTTTGAAATGTGCGAAATAAAATTCCACTTAAAGATGCCTATATTTATAGCAAGACAATGGATTAGACATCGCACTGCAAACGTAAATGAATATTCTGCTAGATATTCAGTCCTTGATAAAGAGTTTTACATTCCTTCTCCAGAAAGTTTAGCGGCTCAGTCAACAAAAAATCATCAAGGTCGTGGCGAAGAAAAACTAAGTGACGAAGAAACCAAATGGGTAATTGACTTATTAAAAAATGATTCTGACTTATGTT
>CAZTUN010000125.1:0-4202 GCA_964616845.1 uncultured Rickettsiales bacterium
GAAGTCATGATTTTCTTTAATGGATAACAAAAAGAGACTTTTTCACAAGCGACTAGACTATTTGTTAAATTACTACATGTTGGTGCGCCCGAAGGGAGTCGAACCCCTGACCTTGTCCGCCGGAGGGACACGCTCTATCCAGCTGAGCTACGGGCGCATTAGACTTAATAGTAAAGTAGATTACTATAAAAATCTATGCATTATATAGGCATCAACTAAGCCTTTTTCTTTATGATTAAAACCTTGAGGAATAGTACCAATAATTTTAAATCCAAGCGATTGCCATAAGCTAACAGCTCTTAAATTAGTACTTACAACAATATTAAATTGCATTGCTTTATAGCCAAGTTTTTTAGCTTCAACAAGCGAATGCTCTCCCATTAGACGACCAATTTTATTATTTTGATATTCTGGACTTACCATATAAGAAGCATTACATATATGACTGCCGCGGCCGATTCTATTTTGGCGAATAATATAAAAACCTACTATTTTATTGTCTATTTTTGCTACGAATGGAACTGTATCTTTTAAAAAAAAATCATAAACATTTTGATCAGTAAAATCATCCTGATAAATATAACTATCACCCGTAGAGGTAATGCTACGAAATATAGGCAAGATTTGAGAAAAATCTTCTTTAGTAGCAGGTACTATATTAACTTGGTTCATAAAAGAACCTCTTATTTTTTATTATTATAAGAAATATTTGTTATGGTATAAAGCTTTTCACCTTTTGGTGTAATCACTTCAACAGATTCTTCAACTTTCTTACCAATTAAAGCACGAGCAAGAGGAGAGGTAATAGCAATTTTTTTCTTTTCGATATTTGCTTCATACTCACCAACAATTTGATAAGTTAGTTCTTTTTCTGTATCTTCATCTAGTATGCTTACTGTTGCGCCAAACTTAACCGTATCACCGTGCATAGTTGAAATATCAATTACTTCAGCTCGGGAAAGTTTATCTTCTAATTCAGCTATTTTTGCTTCATTAAAACCTTGTTGCTCTCTTGCGGCATGATATTCAGCATTTTCTTTTAAATCACCATGTTCTCTTGCTGCGGCAATACGTTCGCTTATTACATGACGTTTGCTTATATAGTCATGTAACTCTGCCTTCATGGCATTATGTCCTTCTACTGTAATAGGAAAAATATTGCTCATATTGCTTTTTGATCCTTTATATTAAATAACAAAAATATAAATTTATTGATTTTCAAAATAAGATTGAATAGATGCAACACCAAGACCAGATTCTTTTCTAACCTTAGCAATTGCTCGAACAAGCACTCTAGCTCCAGCTATAGTAGTACTATAAGGAATCCTATTAAGCAATGCCGTTCTTCTAATACCAAAACTGTCAGAAATGGACTCTGCTCCTTCTGTAGTGTTGATAACCAAATCAACCCCACCATCTTTTATAATATCAACAATATGAGGTCTACCTTCTAAAACCTTATTGACTACTTCAACATTAATTCCTGCCTTATCAAGATAGTTTGCAGTTCCACGCGTAGCTAGAATTTTAAAGTTAAGATCAGTTAGCGTTTGTGCAATTTCTTTTAAAAATTTCTTATCAGAATCTTTAACTGATATGAAAATAGTTCCTTTCAAAGGAAGAGAATTACCAGCAGCGATTTGAGATTTAGCATAAGAACGATCAAACTCGCTATCAATTCCCATTACTTCACCAGTTGATTTCATTTCAGGACCTAATAAAATATCAACTCCTGGGAAGCGTGCAAAAGGTAAAACAGCTTCTTTTACAGCAACGTGATTTAACTTAACTTCTTTAAGTTTAAAAGACGATAGAGTTTCGCCAGCCATTACACGAGCGGCTATTTTTGCTATAGGAACATTAGTAGCTTTGGCTACAAATGGTACAGTACGACTTGCTCTTGGATTAACTTCTAATATGTAAATTACATCGTCTTTAACTGCATATTGTACGTTCATCAGCCCTTTTACATTAAGAGCTAAAGCCAGATCTGTAGTTTGTTGTTTTATTTGAGAGATTATAGTCTTTTTTAAAGAATAAGGAGGAATAGAACATGCAGAATCTCCAGAATGAATGCCAGCCTCCTCGATATGCTCCATAATACCAGCTATATAAACATCCTTACCATCACATATAGCATCAACATCAACCTCAATTGCCTCTTGAAGAAAGCGATCTAACAATAAAGGACCATATTCAAATGAGATATTAACCCGCTTGAGATAAGCAGATAACTCACTAGAATTATTTATAATTGCCATATTTTGTCCACCAAGAACAAAAGAAGGTCTTATTACAAGAGGGAAACCTATTGATTTAGCTTTTTTCTCAACTTCATCAATTGAACTAGCGGTAGCATTTTCTGGCTGACGTAATTTTATTTTATCTAATAAAGCCTTGAATAATTTTCTGTCTTCGGCAACATCAATAGTATGAGGTGATGTGCCTATAATTGGAACATTTTGTTCTTCAAGGAATTTAGCCAGTTTTAGAGGAGTTTGTCCGCCATATTGAACTATCACACCATGAATTTTACCATTTTGTTGTTCTTTTTGGACAACCTCAAGAACATCTTCTGCGTTAAGTGGTTCAAAATAAAGCCTATTTGCAGTATCGTAATCAGTTGAAACAGTCTCAGGATTACAATTAATCATGATCGTTTCATAGCCTTGCTCTCTTAAAGCGTAAACAGCGTGGACGCAACAATAGTCAAATTCTATACCTTGACCAATACGATTTGGTCCGCCACCCAATATAATAACCTTAGTTTTATCAGAAACTCCAGCTTCACATTCAGGACTATTTACGCCATCTCCTTCATAACAACTATACATATAAGGAGTTGCAGATTCAAATTCGGCGGCACATGTATCAATACGCTTATATACTGGTCTTATATTTAATTTATGACGCAAGTTACGAACTTTTTCTGTAGTTGTAGAACAAAGTTGAGCAATACGCTTATCAGAAAAACCTAATTTCTTAAAGCTAAGTAAATCATAGGCATTTTTTGGTATACCATTTTCTTTAAGCTTTCTTTCCGCATCTACTAGACGCTTTAATTGCTCTAAAAACCAATAATCATATTTTGTAATATTGTGGATTTCTTCTAAGCTAATATCTTGACGGATAGCTTGAGCAATATTAAGCAGTCTTGTAGGAGTAACTTTAGCTAAAGAAGAGCGTATTGCATCGATATTACTGCCTATATCCACTTCATTTACGCCATCAAGACCAGTTTCAAGAGATCTTAAAGCCTTTTGTAAGGACTCCAAGAAATTACGACCAATAGCCATTGCTTCGCCAACAGATTTCATAGCACTGGTTAAATTATTTTCAGCCCCAGGAAATTTCTCAAAATTAAAGCGAGGAATTTTTGTAACAACATAATCTATGCTAGGCTCAAAAGATGCTGGAGTTACTTTAGTACAATCATTTAATATTTCATTCAAAGTATAGCCAACGGCTAATTTTGCTGCTACTTTAGCAATAGGAAATCCTGTTGCTTTAGAGGCTAAAGCAGAAGAACGCGATACTCTTGGATTCATTTCTATAACAAGAAGACGACCATTTGTAGGATTAACAGCAAATTGAACGTTAGATCCTCCAGTATCCACTCCAATTTCACGTAAAACATCTAAAGATGCCTGACGCATAAGCTGATATTCTTTATCGGTTAGAGTTAGAGCTGGAGCTACTGTTATACTATCACCAGTATGAACACCCATAGGATCTATATTTTCAATAGAGCAAACAATAATGCAATTATCTGCTTTATCTCTAACGACTTCCATTTCATATTCTTTCCAGCCAATAATAGATTCGTCTATTTGAACTTCATTAGTTGGAGAAGCATCTAATCCACTGGCAACAATAGTTTCAAATTCTTCCTTGTTATAAGCAACTCCGCCCCCAGAACCGCCTAAAGTAAAAGAAGGACGAATAATTGCTGGTAATCCTATCTCTAGTAAAGCTTCCTGAGCTTCTTGTAAGGAGCGTACTACCTTATTGCGAGGAACTTCTAGACCTATTTTCTTCATTGCTTTATTAAAGAGGTCTCTATTTTCAGCCTTCTCAATGGTTTCTGGATTAGCTCCGATCAGCTCTACATTATATTTAGTAAGAATGCCCTTTTTATGTAATGACATAGCGCAATTTAATGCAGTTTGTCCTCCCACAGTAGGAAGAATAGCATCTGGCTG
>CAZTUN010000126.1:0-4187 GCA_964616845.1 uncultured Rickettsiales bacterium
CGTTAACGAACAATTAATTAAATTAGCCAAGTTTTCTTCCAAAGATAATGGCGATATGATAGATTTTATTGTTAGTTTTTCTACTATTCCAGAGCAAGATGGCAATATTATGCTACAAGTTGATTATACCGTGAATTAATAAAGAGATAAAATGGTTGCGCATATAGATATTGCTAATAACGCTTTAATCATTATTGGCGAGCAAACTATAATCTCCCTAGACCAAGAATGTAGGCAAGCTCGCACAATCAAAGCTATTTATAATATATTGCTTGATCAAGAGCTTGCCAACCATCCATGGAATTTTGCTAGACAAAGAGCGATATTGGCAAGGGTTTTAAATAGTAAAGATCATGATTTATTTTATTATCAATTGCCCCATAATTGGTTACAAACTCTCGCAATATTTTCATCCTATGGCAAAGAAATTTCTGTAAATATTAAGCAAGAAGGCAATTTCATTATTTCACCTTATGAGGAAACAATAGAGCTAAATTATATTGCAAGAATTGATGATCCTGATATTTTCAGTGCGCAATTTCGTTATTTATTTGCTTGTCGCATTGCCTTAGAAATAGCCGAAACCTTAACCCAATCACCAGTAAAACAAAATCTTGCTCTTAAAAAATATCAAGCGGCACTAATTAATGCTAAAAGAGCTAATAATCTTAATTGCACTCCAGAGAAAATTCCTGAATCTACATGGATTTTAAACCATTTGAGCTAAAATTATTAATATATTAGCTTGCATAATATAATAAAAAACTCTATTTTTGCTTAAAAATTTAATAAGATGAGTTGTTTATGGCACAAGAAAAGACACCGCAAGAAGAAAATTTTAAAATATATTGGCAAGCAATGGGTTTGGTTAGATATGCCCCAGAAGGGTCTTCTGCTGCTACTCCATCAAAAAAATCTATAGATAATTTTCTAGCTTTTTTAAAAGCAACCAAAGAGAATAGCTTCATATTAGACATTGTTAACTGTCCAGAAATCTTAGGAGTTCAAAGCCGTAATCTAGCTCTTATGGCAACAGAAAGAAAAAATGCAACACAAGAATTGGTTGAGGGCATTGTTAGTATTTTTCCCGATTTACGAAAAACTGCAGCCGCTAAAACCAGCTTTATTAACCATGTGTTACTTCGCGGCGCACCGCAATTTAGTAAAGATTTAGCTTATATAGGCTATTTGCACGAAAAGAAAGGCTGTAAATTTGATGGGGAGTCAATCTTTAGAACAAGCGATGCTAATATCTTGGGCTATATTCTAAAAAAACAACCAGAATTAGTAAATGCAAAACTGGGAGGTCATAACCCTATTTTATGTTATACAATGGCTATGTCAGAGGTATACTACAATACAACCAAACTGGATTTAATTACAGTTTTACTTAATAGTGGTGCAGATGTTAGGGCAACAAATGATGATGGTAAGACTGCTTGGGATCTTGCCTCAGACAAAATTAAAAAAGAATTTCCTCAATTAAACCCATCCACCCCTAGCCATGCGCTGGCACAAGCTAGCGTACTTAACTCTATAAACGAACCATCTCGTGCATTATAGCATAGTTAATAGACTTGTACCAAGATTATAACCATTATTTAATAATTGTTCATAATTTTGTGCTTTGTTTATTTGGCTGCGATTATAATAGTTGATTGCTTTTAATTTACCCTGATTGCGATTGCGCATTAATTGATAGATTTGCTTGCGCTGTTGCTGGCTTATAATATCTTGCATCGAACCGCTGGGCATAAGATTATTTGTAGTTTGATTAGTCAATAATCTAGCATTTTCTGCGGCGTAATCATCTAATAAACCTTGTTGATTTGCGTTGCTTTCCGCAAGTGCATTTTGCGCATTTTGCTGTAATAGTTTATTTTCTAAATTATAACTACTATTCTTATTTACTGTTTTATGGATAAAATTATTCAACGGATTGTCAGATATTAGCTTAATATTTGTACCAAGATCAGACATAAAAGGAGACATTGTAGACATAAATTACACAAATTTTAGTGGTTATATAATGCGTATAATTTGACATGATTATTCTTGCTATGAAAATGCTTTAATTGACCTTCATAGGAGAAATTTAATAATTCTAGCCAGCGATTTGCCTGAGTAAAGTCGCTTTCTGCAATAGTTTCAATTCTTAGATAAGGAGCTAGTCTTAAAAAAGATAAAATCTTTTTATGCAGACCATAAAGAAATTTTCCTGAATCTTTACTCAGTAATATCCATGCCCATGCTCGGTTTGGTGCTTGCTCAACTAAACCTGATATAGCAATAATTCTATCTTCACTTATAGCCGTAAAAGAAAGATTATTTACCAGCATGTTTTTATATTGCTCAGAAAAATATTGCTTCATATAAAGCTGTTTTTCTTGCAAATCAATTTGTTCTAAATGTTGTGGTATAAAATTGACTATTTTCATAAAGACTCCATATCAAGGAAAATTTGCGGCATGATTGCTAAAATAGTTACAGGATAAGGTCCATCATGACTTAAAATAAGATTATTATTATTGCCATAACCACTAGGCCATGCCAAGGCTCTAGTATCACCAGAAAATAATGCTGGTGGATTATTATAGCTACTTGCTGTAATGGGCAATTCTTCAAGCTGATTTAGCGCAGTACCATAATTAATACCAAGACTATCTAACAATCTTAAAGTAACATTAGTGATGCGTTTTAACTTGCTTAAGGAATTAGCCCCATCTATGGCAAAACTATCAATAGGTAGGGTTTCAAAAACCCATCTAAAGCCAAGTCCGATTTGTATTTTCTTAGCTGGATTAAGCAAGTTTATTTGTCCATCTACTACTTTTTGTTTAGGGTGATTGGCATTATCGGCAAATATAGTAACTTCTTCACCTTCCAAATGCTCAAGACCAGATATTTTTGTAACAGCATCGCCTGTATAGCTAAGATATGAATCAATATAGACAGGATTATCACTTAAATATTCAACGTAGCGAACAGTTTTATTATTAATCGTTCTTTTAACAATAAACCATAATTCTTCTTTATTTTGATTTGCAGAACTAATCGTACAAATTGCTTCTATTTTAGGATTAATTATTTGATTGTCTTGTTGATATTTCCCTCCTAAGACATGCTGATGCCATGCGCATATATTTTGTTCTGCTAAATAAACCAAACCAAGCAATATTCCGTCTTGGCGTAAACACCATATTATATCTTGCGGTTCTTTCTGCCAAGTAGTGGCAATTATGGGAATGTTAGTCAGATGCGTAGCAAAAATAGTTAAATCACTAGCATTAAAACTATCTTGATTTAAAGCATATTGAATATGATATAATTTATGACGATAGCGTTGGATAAAAATATGATTATTTCCTGCAACAAGACAAGGTATTATATTACTGCCCAAGCAACTAAGTTTAATGGCTTTAATATTACTTGGCGTAATTGGATTTATGCCATTATTACTGCTAACAACCCATTCAGATCCTGCTGTTCCAACTAATAATCCTTTTGCATGTTCTGCAAGCCAATAAATAGCATTAATACTATTTGATGCTATGCTAATACTAATGGCGTTATTATCATTAATATTTCCTGTTAAACCAGAAGGAGCAAAATTATTGAAATCATTACTCTGGCTAAAATCAAGCCGATTATATTGATTGCTACCACCAGAAAATACTAAACGATTTTGATAAAAACAAACCGCACGAGGATAACCATTATCACCACCCCAACTACCTAACCGCCAATTAAGGCTAGGAATCGTTGCAGAGAAATTATTTATTACTAAAGCCTTAACACTAGTTTTATTAATAAAATGGCTAATTTTAGCATAACCCCAATTATTATTATGAGCTATTCTAATTAATCTTCCTACATCATTATTTTTAAATAAATCATTACTTGCTGTAATGGTAATATTGCCTGATATAGCCGAAACAGTAAGACTAGTTGAGCTTATATTTAAATCAAGATAAGGTCCGTCATTTTGTTCAAAATCAACAATTTGCCAATTATCATGAGCAAGTCTTTGCAATTGTTTAGGAAAAAAATTAGGATGAGTAATATATAAAATATCGGCAGATTGTAGTGTATTTAAGGTTAATATCCCATTTTCATCAAAAATATCAGAGGCAGCAAAAGGACTATTTATTTCATAAATAGCTGCAATTAAATTCTCAGATCTTATA
>CAZTUN010000127.1:0-4140 GCA_964616845.1 uncultured Rickettsiales bacterium
AAGCAACAAAAAATTAACAGAACTAATTCATAAATTCTATTAATCTTTGATTAATTTAAGTCTTTTATTTTCAATACGTCTACAAATAATTACAGAAATTTCATATAACAAATATAACGGTATAGCTAATCCTGTTTGGCTAACAACATCTGGAGGTGCCAAGAAAGCAGCTACGACAAAAACTATAATGATTGCGTAGCGACGTTTTTTTGCCAAAGACTTAGCACTAATCACCCCACTCCTTACTAGTAAGGTAAGTAATATAGGAAGTTGGAAGGCTATACCAAAGGCAATAATTAAATGCATAACCAGACCAAGATATTCACTAACTTTTGCTTCAAGTTCAATTGGAATACCGTTATTACTCTCAAAACTTATAAAATAACGCCAAGCTGCAGGAAATATTATATAATATACCAAAGCTGCTCCGCATGAAAATAGCAAAGGTGAAAATATTAAATGTGGAATTAAAACTTTACGCTCATTTTTATATAATCCTGGAGCTGCAAATGCATAAATCTGATATATAAAAAATGGAAAACTTATTATAAAGGCAGCAAAGCTAGAAAGCTTAATATAAGTAAAAAAAGCCTCAGTAAGATTAGTGTAAATTAAACGGTGATTTTGATGACCAGCTTCTATGTAAGCCTTCTCAAGAGGCTGCGCCAAAAAGGCATAAATATTTTCTGCATAATAATAACATACAACTAACGCTATCAGAAAAAATATAATTGCTTTTAATAAACGAATTTTTAGTTCATTAAAATGCTGTATTAATGAAGCCTGAGTATTACTCATATTGTCTTGATCATCTGTTATTTTATCGCTCATCTATTTTTCCATAAAAGCAAATAACTGGACTTATTATCTTGATAATTTTCTATTTCTATATAGCAATTATAGAAAAATTCTACTATAAATTAAGTTATTGATATATAATATACTCTCAACAACATATTTTATACAAATGATTATGTCAAAACTATGGATTCCCTTAAAAAAAACTTTATTTTCTATTACTAATGGTCAATATGTTTTATTACTATTCTTATGCATTACCGCAAGTTTCATAGAAACAACAATATTTACATATGCAGCAAACTATCTCATAAATCTAATTAAAATTGAACCTAATCCTAAAGTAGATAAAATTATCGCCATAATAAAAAGTGGAGGAGGATATCCTATTTGGTTATTTTTTCCTAGTATACTAGCAATAATCTCATTTCCTTTATCGCCTTATATAATAAAAGAATTAAATAAAAAGTCCGACTGTCCAATCCCTATAAAATATGAGCAACCCTTACTGCAAAATATAAAAAATGGCTTAACTACAAGCGCAAAAATGCTGCTTATAAATATAATAATGCTACCATGCTATTTGATTCCCATTGCAAGCCCTATCCTATATTTCTTTATCAATAGCTATCTAATTGCTCGCTTTCATCTGTTACAAATAGCTGCTTATTTTTGTGATCGTACTAAAGCAACTAGTCTTTTTAAACCTAATAGACCAGCTATGCTTTTATACGGACTTATCACGTTAATTGTAACAATATTTCCCTTTGCAAGCATGTTTAGTAGTTTTATTGCAATATCACTAATGTTTAACTTAATAAATTCTCTTATCGAACATAGGCAAGATTAGTTAAGCTAACCACACGTACATTAGTGAAATTACTAGAAATATTATTATTCTGTGCTTTTCTCCTGCTGTCCTTGTTATGTATGTCTACTCCAGATGATTTAGTGCTGTCGGCAAATTTTACAGGAGATGCATGACCAGATGTACAAGTAGAAGCTAACTCAATGCTAGTTGCTCGACCTAGATCTTCTATATTTGTAGTTGTTTCTACAATTTTTTGCTTATCTTGTTCAACTTTACCTAATAAACCATCTACAACTTTATTAGCACTAGCAATTGCACCTATAACCGTCCAAGGATGCTCACTTGGTTCTATATCTCCAACTTTACTATAATTTACATTATTTTGATTTAATATCCCTTCTAAGTTGCTTGTTTTTTTATTAGTAAATCCTAACGCCATTACGTAACAATCAACATCTATTACCTCAAATCCGTCAGAATCTTTTATTTGTCTTTCTGATTTTCTTAAAGACCTTTGATGATCTAGTAGGGTAGTACTTCGTAGTTTTAACTGTTTTATAGAATTTGTTTCTTTATCTAATATAAATTCCTCACTTCTAACCAAATCTTTTATTTGTATATTTTCACCAAAAATTTTCTTTAACTCTTCTAAGGCACTGACCTGAGCCTCTGATTCTGTCTCCAAAGCTTTAGGGAAAGTTTGACCGATTTGAGGTTTGTTAGTTAAACCAACATCTCTCTTAATTAGAGTAAGCTTAGTATCTTTTGGATCAACTATTTTATTTTTGCACATTTTTATCATTGTTGTAAGAAAATCTGTACCAGTATCACCTGTTCCTACAATAACTATATTTTTGTCAGAAAACATTCCTTTATATTTTTTAGCAAATTCTCCCTTATATTGTAAACCACTTGGCTTATCCAGCTCTTCTGTATTAACATCTTTTAATACATCAATAGCTTGAACAAAACCATCTAGTTTATGGTCATGTAGTTGTACTAATTTACCTTGAGTATCAAAAAATTTTGCATTAATCATATTAGGATTTTCTGCAACTCCAGTTGCTAATATAACTTGCTCAGAACCACTAACCATTTGATGATAATTTTCTGCTGTAATTTCAGTATTATTATAAAATTTTATACCCATAGAGCGCATTTGTTCTATATAAGTTTTTACAGAATCTACAATGCCTTTTTCCAAAGGTATTCCATATGTCATCAATCCACCAAATTCTTTATCCTTCTCGTAAACGGTAACATCATAACCTTCTTTTTTGAATCTCCATGCCGCCTGAAGACCTGCAATACCAGAACCTATAACAACTATTTTTCCTTTGTCGCTTTGTAAAGCCTCTTGGCTAACTCTAAATAAAGTAAATTTATCTTTATAATGATCATCATTTATATAAGTGTTGGCAAATAATCTAACTGCATGCTCAAAAGCTTTTATTTGCACTTCATTTACTGCGTTAGACTTAGTACAAGCACTCTGGCAAGGTGCTGGACAAATATCCCCTGTAATTAAGAATGGAGATATTTGAGCATATTTATAATATGCCGTTAGCAATCCATCAATCTGCCCAGCAGATAATTGTTTATTTTCAATATACCACTGAGTAATTTTAGCTAAAAGGTTATTATCGGTTGATAAGTCTTTAACCCTATTTAATAAGGCTAGTAAATGACTGTTAGGATCAATTGATTTTATTTTATTTTCAATATCTCCTATTTTTGACATTTTTATTTGTTTTACTAATTCAAATATAGCAGATCCTGCAAATTTAGCTGCTTCTTTGGTATCTCTAGTTGCGGTACAACCATCTCCACCACCACATGTAGCAGACCCACATGTACAACTTTGCATGCTATTAATAATTTTAATAAATGGGTTATCTTCATCATCTTTTGCTGTAGAAGAATCTTTTATATCTTTTTTTAATCCAAACGCTTGATTTACAATATCTGTCAATAGATAAGGAGTTTTTCTTTGAACTTCATTAACAAAGAAATTCTCAAGTGCGTTTTTCTTTTCTTCATCTGTTATCGCAGAATTGATAGAATTATCTAGAGTTAGATCTTTTTGTCTTATAATATTAACAAGATCATTAAACCAAACATTTTCAAGAGGAGTTATTTGAACTGATTCCTCTTTATAGTATAAGCAATATATGTCAGCTACTTGTCTTAATACTCTTTTATATTGATCCGAATCTAAAGCACTAGATTTTAATTGCTCCCTTATTTTCATTAACCCTTTTGGTAGAACTAACTTAAATTTATTTTTTTGTTCGTCCCAATTATTTTTTATAAATAGAGCTTTCTGAGAACCAGTTTTTTCAATTGTTATATTAATGATTTCACGCAATTTTTCTAGAAACATATTATACAGTTCTGGCTCTTCTTGAGAAGATAAAGATTCAACATAATCATTATCCAGTAATTTTTGCGCATCTATACTTTTATTTTGATCAAAAATATTTTCATCAAATATTGCTACAACTCCGCCACTCATTCCTGAACCAAATTTT
>CAZTUN010000128.1:0-4109 GCA_964616845.1 uncultured Rickettsiales bacterium
TTTATGGTCAAATACTTTAGATGAAAGCTTGTCCATGAAAGGTTTTTTAAGAGATGAAGTATTAAACAAAAGAAGTCAAGATTTGGATAAATTTTATAGAATTAACGGGGCTATTTATATTTGTAAAACTGATAAGTTACTTGAAAAGTGCAATGATTTATCTGTGACTATAAGGTCGTATTTAGATTCTTTTGCAATATCATCAAAAGATGAAATTAGATTATGTAAGTGTAGTTTATTGAAAACTTTCTCAGCATTAAAATTTAAATTAAATAATTTATTATATATAGCGTTAGAATAAGTAACCGCCTCAATAGAACTAAGTACATCTTTTTTGTGCAAAGCAATGGCAAAGTTAGGACTAACAACTCCAAACTCAAGGGCTGCCAGATTAGGATTTTTGTCCCTTACGAAAGCCAATATAGATTTTATAATTTTATCGCATATTTTTTGTTCGTAACCTAATTTATTTGGTCTGTAGGAATATTCCCAGTTTAAAGTATCGCTAATTATTTTTTCAGGGATATACGCAATTGTCTCTGGAGCTAAAATTTTATTTTGTATATATAAAGCTTCTTGATTGGTTGGCTCAAGTATCAGTGCGCTTTTTATATATTTTTGTGCTTCATCTTTTCTATCTGCTAAAATGAGAGCTTGAGCTAAGTAATAGTAAGAATTAAAGTCTTTCTCTCTAAGTTTTATTACCATTTTAAAGCGCATTATTGCGTCAACGAGATTTCTTTTTCCTAGATGTCTTAGGCCTAATTCGTAGTTAGTTTGAGGTATATCTTGCAATTTTGTTTTTGTATCTTGATATTCGCGGATCAAATATTGCTTTATCGAGCTAAAATCTTTTAGAAAATCGGCAGGTCGTAAATTTATAATTTTTGACAATTTAAACATAATGAGTAACTTGCGTGAATTTTGCTGAGCTTACAAGTAAATATTAAATAAATAGTGCTACTCCAAACAAAATAATTTGGGATAACCATTTAAGATATATAAAGTAATGTATGGTTAAAATCTAGTTAAATTTATGTTGTATAGAAAGCTTACTATATGTATATATGAGCTTCAAAAATAAAAATAGAATAGCGGAGTGTTTCTAAAGTGTCTTTTATCGCAAATAGATTATCTGTAATTAAGCCATCTCCTACAATTGCTGTATCTATGAAAGCAAAAGAACTGAAGGCTGCAGGAAAAAATGTAATAGGCTTAGGAGCTGGTGAACCAGATTTTGATACTTATGAAAATGTAAAGTTAGCGGCTATTGCATCGATAAATAAAGGCGAAACAAAATATACTGAAGTTGATGGAACTGTTGCGTTAAAGCAAGCCATAGTAGATAAGTTTAAAAAAGAAAATGATATTTCATATACAATTAAAAATATTACCGTAGGTAGTGGAGCAAAGCAGGTTATATATAATGCGTTTATGGCTACCTTGAATCAAGGAGATGAAGTTATAATTCCTGCGCCTTATTGGGTGTCATATCCAGATATAGTGTTATTGTCTGGAGGAACTCCTAAATTTGTAGAGTGCTTAGAAAGTAATGGTTTTAAATTAACACCAAGTGACTTAGAAAAAGCTATAACTACAAAAACAAAATGGGTAATCCTAAATTCTCCTAGCAATCCTACAGGTGCTGCATACACAAAAAAAGAAATGAAAGCATTAACAGATGTTTTGCTAAAACACCCTAATGTTCATATTATGGCCGATGATATCTATGAGCATATACTTTATGATGATATAGAGTTTGTTACGCCAGCTCAAATTGAGCCAAAATTGCTTGATAGAACATTGACAGTTAATGGTGTTGCAAAAGCATATGCAATGACGGGTTGGAGGATAGGTTATGCTGGAGGTTCTGAGGAGCTTATAAAGGCAATAGCGATTCTTCAGTCGCAAAGTACTTCAAATCCTTGCTCAATAAGTCAAGCTGCGGCAGTTGAAGCTCTTAAAGGAACGCAAGACTATGTAAGAGAAAGAAGAGCTACTTTTGAGCGTAGACGTAACATGGTAGTGAAAGCATTAAATGAAATAAAAGGAATAAATTGTATATTACCAGAAGGTGCATTTTATGTTTTCCCCTCAATGAAAGGATTGATAGGAAAAAAAACAAAAGATGGTAAAGTAATTAATAATGATACAGATTTTACGGCATATTTATTAGAACATGCCCTAGTTGCTGTTGTTCCTGGTGTTGCTTTTGGAGCAGAAGGATTTTTTAGAATTTCTTATGCTACCTCAGATAGTGTTTTACATGAAGCATGTGAGAGAATTAAAAAAGCTTGCGATGAGCTAATATAATTTTTAATTGCAGTTAATTCTTGTTTTACAAAAAAAATAATCTCATGTATCCTTTAAGAAAATTATAAGGTAGGTTGCGGTTATGTCCCTTGTGTCAGTTAGACGGAGCATGGACTATTTTAAAAAAGGCTTTACCCTAGTAGAGCTTTCAATAGTTATTTTAATTATATCCTTAATAATATCGAGTGTTTTAGTTGGGCAAGATTTGATAAAAGTTGCTCAGGTAAAGGCTTTAATTAATCAGTATCAAGATTTTAATTCTGCTGTTGCAACCTTTAAGGTTAAATATAGTGCAATGCCTGGAGATGTGAAGGGTGCGACTAATTATGGATTTATTGGCGATGGTGATGAAAATGGTTACTTATCTGACGCTAACGATTTATCAAAAGGAGAAAATGTATTCTTCTGGAGTCATTTAGGATCGCAAGGAGCTAAATTAATTGGCGGAGCATATCTTGGAACTAGCTATACAGCAAATCCTGATAATTTAGATGCTATAACTCCCAAGGCAAAGGCTGGATCTGTTAATTGGGGGGTTTATGGAGATAAACAGGCAGGAGTTAATTATTACGTTATAGGAATTGTTTCTGCAAAAGAAGATGGCAAATATAATAGTTCAGCGGCATTGAGTGCGTTAGATGCAAAAGCTATAGATGATAAATTAGATGATGGAATGCCGCTAAGAGGTCTAATTGTTGCTGGCGGGGCTGGAAATTCAGCATATGTTGAACCAGATCAGTCCTGTATTAAAAAACAAAATGGGCGAGATGTTTATTTAACTGACGATAAAAAATTGTCCAATATAGCATCCTGTACGCTTAGGCTAAAAATACAGTAAGGAATCTTTATAAGCAAGGGGGAGATTATAATGCTAAAGAATCATGCAAATGGGTTTACGTTAGTTGAGCTTGCTATAGTTATGGTAATAATGGGACTCATGGTTGCGGGGGTTATAGCTGGTAAAGATCTAATAAAAACTAGTGAAATGAGGGCTTTGATTAGGCAATATGAAGAATTTCAAACGGGAACAACTGCTTTTATTGAGAAATACAATGCAATACCTGGAGATGTTAACGGAGTAAAATTTGCATTAAAGGGAGGATGTGATAATAATTCTAATGGAGGGAATAGTAATGGAGTTATAGAAGATAAGAACAAAGGTAGTAATTATCATAACGGAGAGATTTCTTGTTTTTGGTCTAATTTAACTACTGAAGGTAAAGAGTTTATTCAGGGAAGCTATGAGGGAATTGCAGAAAGCAGTGGAGGAGCTAACGATATTGTTGGATTAAACATGCCTAAAATGAGGAATTCTAACTTTGGTTGGGGAGTTTTTTCTAGCAAAGGTAAAAATTATTACATTACAGGGGTTAAGGGTAATCAAGGAGATAATTCTTACTTAACAGAAAATGTTTTTATTCCCGTAGATGCTTATAATATTGACATAAAAATAGATGATGGAGTTCCAAGTTCAGGTACAATACAAGCAAGAGGAAGCAGTAAGACCTCAGCAGATGGTCCAAATATACAGGCAACTAGTCAATCTGGAGCTTCAAAAACATCTTGTATAAATACAGCAGCTACTCCAAATGAGTATCAATTTTCTGCAGATTCTCCACAATGTAATTTAAGATTTGATATGCCGTCTAGCTAAAATATACCTATATTGGGCTTATATGGTTGTATAGCTTATATTTATGTGTATAGTGCAGTTAATTCTAGATATTATATTTTGGCAATATAATTAAAGTTAATTGAGAATAAGTTTGGAAAAAGAGGTCATGGACCATCAAGAT
>CAZTUN010000129.1:0-4103 GCA_964616845.1 uncultured Rickettsiales bacterium
CTCTAAACTAGACTCAAGTAATATCTCCGGGAAATTATTAATTGATAAACTTCCAATAGGAGCTAGAGCGTTTCTAACATTAATTAAACCATGACCATAAATATTACTTTCTCCTAAAGGAGTTGCTGTTTTTAAGATAATTTCAACAATTTGTTCTGGTGATAAATTGGGGTAAAATTCTAAAAGAAGACTAGCTATTCCACTGACATAGGCAGAAGCAAGACTAGTACTATCTTGAGAATTTAGAATATTTATATATTTACCATCATCGGCAATTGTAGTTATTAAATCGCCAGGAGCTGCTATACACCAGCTAGCACTTTCTCCACATTTATTACTAGAAGAAAGAAGATGAAAATTATTATCAATAGCCACAACATTTATCCATAAAGACTGACTAGAAGAAATAATTGTAGGAATTAGTCCCAATAAATTACTATCCTTTAAAGATGGGTTTCCTGCTGGGGTAACTATGATAGCACGATTAGGGTTGTTAAAATCTGTCCAGCTACTATAAATGACAAAAGGATTATTGCTTAGATCAAGAACATAATTAATATCATGCTGGATTATTTTTGCCTGATTATTTAATGCAAGATCATAAGCATTATTTAATCCATACTGAGTTACATCTATCGGAAGCAATTTTGTATTATAGGCTATGCCAAAAATTGAATTATTATATTGCTTATTTCCAGCTATTATATTTGCAGTTTGTGTACTTAGATCTGAAAAATGGTCGCCAGTTAACATATTATATATAATATTCTTATTTAAAGCGGGGTTATTTTTGTTAATGCCGTACCCAAGTTGTTCCACCACAATATCCTTTCCAGATAAACCATAGCTATAAGCGGAGTTAAGTTTTATAGCTAAAGATCCCCAACTTGATCTATCATTAGATAATGAATCTGGATTTGCCAGTGGAGGAGGTGATGGAACAACATCAGTTGTTGGGCGTTCTTGTTGATTGGAAGATTGATTTAAATAGTCATTATTTTCTGTTTTATTTAAAATAAGAGTAGGTGGTTTATTGCCAGAGCTACAATTTATTAATAAACATAAGCTAATTAAAATAATAAATATAAATAATTTACTTAAACCATTAAGGATTAAGAAGGGTATATTAATATTGGTGCAAAAACTTTCCTTCATTGCATATACTGCATATCAAGTTAAATAAAGCATATACAACGCAATAATGAATCTGGTCAAGTTCTTTTTATAAAAAATATGGACTAAAATTTTTTATTAATATATTAATCATTAAAGATCAATTTAATATAAGGAACTAATTAATGGCTAATTCTGATCAAAACTTAAGAAACAATTCTTATAATACAAAACGTAGTGGAGATGCAGCTATACATTCTGGATTGGCATTATTAGGATTTATGCCTTCTGTGATGGCTTTGGCTTTAAGAAGTAAAACTGTTGCAACAGGCTTATCTCTTGTAGTGGGACTTGGTGCTTTTGCACATAGATACGAACAAAATAAATCTCTAGGTAGCGATAAACTACTTGGATTTTCTGGTAGATAACTATAAAGCTAGTTCCAATTTAGCTTTGGATTGCGTGCAGCACCTACTTCATCTACTCTACGTCTTGGTGTAGAAATAGGATTTTGTTTTAATAAAGCACTATTGCCAGATTTTATTTCTTTAGCGATATAGCGCATTATTGTAATAAAATTATCAAGAGTTTCTTTGGTTTCTGATTCAGTTGGTTCGATGAGCATTGCTCCCTTTACTACCAAAGGAAAAAAGATTGTCATAGGGTGGATGCCATGCTCAATAAGAGTTTTAGCAATATCCATGGTGTCTGCACCATTTTCACGTTGTAATTTATCAGTTAGCAGACATTCATGCATACAAGGTCCATTAAAAGGAACATGAAATAAATCTTTTAGTTTAGCTAGTACATAATTGGCATTTAATACCGCATCTTCTGAAGCTTGTTTCATTCCATCTGCCCCATGTGATAACATATAAGATAAAGCACGGACAAACATACCAAAATGACCTTGGAAAGCTCTAATTCTACCAACAGCATCATGACTTTTGGTTAAGAGTTTAAAGCTACCATCACTTTGTTTTTCTACGTGAGGAAGAGGAAGAAATTTTTTTAAATCATCACAAACAGCTATAGGACCAGAACCAGGACCGCCACCACCATGAGGAGTTGAAAAAGTTTTATGTAAATTTATATGCATAACATCAACACCACAATCAGAAGGAAGTACTTTGCCAACAATTGCATTGAAATTAGCTCCATCGCAATAAAGATATGCACCAACTTGATGAACAAGACGAGAAATTTCTTTGATGTTAGGATCAAACAAGCCAACTGTACTTGGATTAGTAATCATAAAAGCAGCAACATTTTCATTTAGTGCTGCTTTAAATTGTTCCATATCAAGCAAACCTTCTTCATTAGTAGGCACAGTTCTTATTTCGTAGCCACACATTGCTGCAGTTGCAGGATTCGTACCATGTGCGCTATCTGATACTAAAACTATGTTCTTTTTACGACCATAAAATTCATGAGCCTTATGAATTACCATTATACCGGCAAGTTCACCGTGAGCTCCAGCTGCAGGATTAAGACTTACTCCAGGAAGTCCAGTTACTATAGATAAATATTGTTGCAAATTATACATTAATTCAAGAGAGCCTTGTGTTGTAGAATTGCTTTGTAAAGGATGAATTAAAGCAAGTTTAGACAATCTTGCCATTTTCTCGTTAATACGAGGATTATGTTTCATTGTACATGATCCTAGTGGATAAAAACCCGTATCAATAGAAAAATTCATTTGTGATAAACGTACAAAATGACGTACGACTTGTGGTTCACTAAGATTAGGTAAGCCTATATTTTGACGAGCTGCTTGTCCTGTACGTAGATTAGTTAAGGTTATTTCTGGTAAATCAACGCCACATCTTCCTTCTTTGGTTCTATCAATCAATAAGGCTTCTTCAAAACGTAAGCCACGGTTATCAGGAAGTTCTTTAGGTTTATTAGTATGGGTGGATAAAATTTCTGTCATAAATATAAGTTTAACCTAATATATCAGTTAGCGCATTGCATAATGCATCCATTTTAGCAAAAGACGATGTTTCTGTTACCGCAATAAGCATTTTATTATTATCAAGAGGAAGACCTGAAATAATTCCAAATTCTTCTAATTTTTTTGAAATAAGATAACTATCTTTTGGTAAAGTTATAACAAATTCATTAAAGAAATTTTTGTTATCAACGTGTACGCCTTTAATATTACTTAATTTGTCGGCCAAGATACAAGCATATTGATGATTTAGAGTTGCAAGTTTTTTAAATCCATCTTCGCCAAGCAGACTTAAGTGAATTGTAAATGCTGTAGCGCATAAACCTTGACTTGTGCAGATGTTAGAAGTTGCTTTTTCACGGCGAATATGTTGTTCTCGAGTACTTAAAGTTAAGACAAAAGATTCTTTTCCATCAGCATCAATAGTTTTACCGCATATGCGTCCTGGCATTTGGCGAAGAAATTTTTCACGACAAGCGAAAAATCCCACGTAAGGTCCACCAAACTGCATAGGATTGCCAAGGCTTTGTCCTTCACCAACTACAATATCTGCTTGTGAAGGAGCAGGTAAAAGTCCTAAAGATAAAACTTCAGTTACTACAACAATAAGTAGAGCACCTTCCTTATCACAATTATGACGTATAGATTCTATGTCTATTATATTACCATAAAAATCAGGAGTTTGCACTATAACGCATGCAGTATGACTATTAGGATTGGTATTATAAGATATTTCTCCACCTATATTACCCATATAAGTTTTAATTACTTCTTGGTAATGTGGATGAAGGTTGCCATGAATCACAATATTATCACGTTTAGTAATACGACGAGCCATAAGGGCGGCTTCTATAGTTGCAGTAGAGCCATCATACATAGAAGAGTTTGCAATATCCATTCCAGTTAATGCTGCAATCATACTTTGGAACTCGAACATTACGGTTAAAGTTCCTTGAGATATTTCTGGTTGATATGGTGTATAAGAAGTAAGATATTCAGATCTTTGAATAATATGGTCAACAGCAGCAGGAATATGATG
>CAZTUN010000130.1:0-4062 GCA_964616845.1 uncultured Rickettsiales bacterium
TCATCAAAAGATTTTAAATATAAATTAAAGAATGCATTAGCAGAAGTACAAAAAGCGCATTTAGCAGTTAATTTAAAATCAAAATGGGATTACGAGATAACAGATAGAGATTATCTTTTAGTCTATCCGAAAGGTAAAACTAAAAAACAATTAGAACTTTTTAGCAGATTTTAAGCCGTCAAAATGACGGCTTTTTTAGTGCCTCAACTAACGAGGTATCAGCGACCAACTAACGAGGTATCAGCGACCAACTAACGAGGTATCAGCGACCGCACTAACGAGGTATCAGCGACCAAAAAATCTGTAGACGCCCTATTTGCAGGGCTTTCAGCGTTTCCTAATCCCTTATTTAATCCTTTATATAATCCTTTTTTTTGCACTATTTTTTTCAAGCTCTTTTTTTAAATCGTTTTTTTAATAGGGCTTTGCCCCTCACTTCGTGAGCCTCCCCATGCAATTAATTCGCTATGCTCATTAATCTAATTGTAAGGGTTCGACGAGCTCACCCCTACAACCCCATTAAATCATCTAAACTCTAATTACTGACAAGTAATCCACATTTTCTGTGAATAAGCAATGAATTTATTTTTAAAGCGCAAATGCATTTGTTTTTGGTTAAATTGCCGACTGCGAGCTAAAAGCTAAAAATTTCCTTCAATTTCTTGTAAAATTTTAATCTTTTCTTCTAGTTTTTTAATTTCGTCATTTAATTGCTTGCATTGAAATTCTGCATCATCAATAATTTGTCTTGCTTTCTCCTCTGCTTGATTAATTAAATTTTTAGTTTCAATAGCTGGATTTACTGATTGATACTTAGCCAATGCTTCAATCTCCTTATTTAAACGCTTTTTATCAGCGATTAAAGCGGTTAAATCATCTTGGTGGTACTTTGCCTTTGATTTTATAGTTTTAAGCTCTTGAAGCGAGTTAAATCCACTTTTAATTAATAATTTAGTACTCATAAATAAATACAAAAAATACATGCCAACTAAACAAACAAATAAGCAAAATATAATAAAGACACGATCGGAATTTTGTAAGTGTTCAATTTTCCAAAATATATCCTGATTCAAATAATTCAAAAATTTTTGATTTTCCGATTTTAACTCATCATTAGCAGTGGTTAAATTTGTGTTTTTTGTAGTTAAATCAGTGAGTTGTTGTCTTATTTCATCATTTTTTAAACTTTCTTCTTTAATTTTTTTATTTCGGTTTCGCTCTGCTTTGAGTTGCGTTTGAATTTCTTTGAGCTCAATATTTTTTGCGGAAAATTTTGTTTGCAAGTCTTCGTTAGATGCCTTCAAAGCTTGAATTTGAGCCACTTTGCTGTCATAACTTGAACGTGAGACACCATCAGGATCACAAGCAGTGATTAAAAATGTAAACAAAATTAAAATAATATTATAATATTTCATCGTTAAACCTCAATAAAAATGAACTTGGATTTTTGTTCTTCTGTAAGCTTATATTTCTGATTTGCAATGTATTTTTTATCTTTAGCTGAATATTTCCACGAAAAATGAAATTCGTTATTTAAATGGTTGCGATAAACATTCAAAGAAGTAAAAGAAAAAATAAAAACTTTAGAAATATTTGATTTGCTTACATATTTTATGCACATTTGGTCTAGTTCGCGCGGTTTTTTGCGTGTATTTTCAAATTCAATTGCGATAGAATTATTTACTAATAAATCAGCAAATTTAGCTGAAATATTTTGGAGTTCTTGCTTTTTGTCTTGAATTTTCCAACCAATTTCTTGGCGATTTATTCCATTTTGCTTTAAAATTTGATATTCTGATTCAAGTTGATAAAGTTGATTATAAATCAAATGCTTATGTTGTGCCATCTGCTCTGCTTCGGTGCGATATTTTTGGAGTTTAATATCATGATTATCTAAGTGGCTTAATATTTGTGGCATTAACTCCTGTAAATATAGATTATGATTTATTAAAGTTGAATTAATCTGCTCTGGGCTGGTCGCAGTTTGGTAAATTGCTTGCACTTCAGTTAAAATTTGTTCTACATGCGGATTATTTTTAGCTTGTGAGCTTAATAATTTCAAATTTGTAGCGATTCCAATTTCAGTCAAGAAAATTACGTTCACAAGCTCGCCTGAGCGGTGAAATTTGTAAATATTAATTTTGTCTTTTTTGATTAAGCTTTGGATATTTGCTTGAATTTGGGGATATTTAAGCTTTAAATTTTGCGCTAATATTTTTATCGTTGAATATTGCCATTTAGTTAAATATTTGACGATTTCAAGTTGGCGTTTTTGTCCAATTTGCTTGTTGCTTTGTTCCATAAATTTTCCTTTTTAAATATTTTTTGAACATACTTACTATATACAAATAGCTATTTCAAAAAAACGTGAAAATTAAAAAATTTGTTATTTATTTTGTTATTTATTTTATCCTGTGACTGTCCTATCTTAAGTATGTAGTCTAAATAGGGTACTAAACAGGACAGAAAGCAGGATAATTCATCGCTATAAGCGATGCTATGATTTTGAACGAATCCACTAACCGCAAGCGGTTGCGCCTAGGGTCGCCGTGGTTCTTGCTGGCTGGACGCCATCATCAAAATATTAATTAGCACCACCCTGCGCAAAGCGAGGGAAACCCCTACAGTTATACTCAGCGGTGCTTCGTTGTAGGGGTTTCCCTCGTTATTACTCGGGTGGTGGGGTAAACCCCCAAAATATACCGCCATTGGGATGGCTCAAACCAGTTGGCTGGTTTGTATAATTTTGGCTCCCCCATGAAAATTTTTGCTATCGCAAAAACAAATCTGAACGATTTGCCGACCAAGTCGGTTTGTCTAATATCAGTTGACATTTGTTTTTGTTTGGTGTACAATGTAATACTTTTGTTATACTAATTGATTGGAGAAAAAAATGGCAAGATCTATGTTTGCACTAAGATTACCTGTTGAGATTGAGCAAAGTTTAGTCTTTTGCGCTAAAGAACTACATAAAAGTAAGTCTGAATTGGTTCAAGAAGCATTAGCAAATTATTTAGAAGATGTTCAAGATTATATTAGTGCAAAAAAAATATTAGCTTTGAATGAACCAACTATAACACAAGCTGAAATGGAGCGAGAACTTGGTCTATAGTGTTGAATACAGCAAAGAGTCGCAAAAGATTTTGAAAAAAATGGACCGAAGTTCTGCCCAACGTATTGTTCTATGGATGCGTGATAGAGTTAACAATTGCAAAAATCCTCGACTATGGGGAGAAGCATTGGTGGGTGAATTTTCTGGCTTGTGGAAATATCGAATTGGTAATTTTCGTTTAATTTGCGAATTACAAGATGATAAGTTAGTGGTTTTGGTTGTTGAACTTGGGCATCGTAGAGAGATTTATAAATGAAAACTACTGAAGAAAAAATGAACGAATGGCGAAAAGCTATAGTTACAAAAGAGCAGAAACAGAAAGCTGAACAAGAGGCAAGATTGCTTGGTACAGCTATGCAACAGCTCTTACCTGAAATTTTTGAAGATAAAAGAGCTATTCCAAATTGCTTTTTGCGTGGCGCATTATTTGGCATGGTGCGTAAAGGTCGTAGAGCTTTAGTTGGAGATGCGCCTATTTTTACCATGTCGCAATATGATCTCAAATTTACAGGGTATGAGCTAGATCAGAATGATTTAGAACTGTGGGATACGCTTATATATCTAGCTAAAGAGCGTAATGTTGAAAATGAATTACGTATAACTTTATACGATTTATGTCAGCAACTGAGGGTAACCAACAATGGTAAAACTATAGAAGCAATTAAAAATCGTGTAGCAAGATTAAAAATTGGAACAGTTAAAATTACTGCGAATAAAAAAGAATTTGGAGGAAGTCTAATTAATAACTACTACATAGATATTAATGGAGATGGTAAGCTAGTTATTGAGTATAATAAAAAGTTAACACCTCTATTTACTGAAAATGATTATACGTTTATTAGTGCAGACATTAGGCACTTGCTGGGGGATAATCAACTCGCTAGATGGCTGTATAACTTCTATGAGAGCCATAAGCAACCGATACCATTTGCTATTGATTTTGTGCAGAA
>CAZTUN010000131.1:0-3968 GCA_964616845.1 uncultured Rickettsiales bacterium
ATTTTATTGCTTCCAGATTTGTTAAGGAGGCCAGCCGTTTGGGTGGAGATGTTAGTGGTCTAGTCTCTGGGTATGTATTAGCCAAATTACAAGAAAAATTTCCTTCATAAGTTATGGATATTTGCGCCTTATGGTACATAAGATGAACTGTAATCGATAAAAAAATAACTTTGTTGAATTAATAAATAAGGGTTGACAATATTGGCTATAGTTATTATTCTGCGCCCCCTCTAGACAAGGAATAAAGAATATTTGAAAGAGAATAAAAAGATGTATGCTATTTTTAAATCTGGCGGTAAGCAATATAAAGTTGTTGCAGATGCAGTTGTAAAACTTGAAAAATTACCAGCTAATGAAGGTGATGTAATTGAATTAAAAGAAGTTCTAGCTTTAGGCGATGAAAATGGAGTTAAAATAGGGGCTCCTTTTATTGATTCTGCTGTTGTTAGCGCTCAAGTTATAAAGCAAGGTAAAGACGATAAAGTTCTTATTTTTAAGAAGAAGCGTCGTCAAAATTACCGTAGAAAGAAAGGTCATCGTCAAGAAATAACAGTTGTTAGAATTCTTGATGTTAGTGGCAAGGGTGATAAAACTGTAAAAGCTAATAAAAAAGTAGTAAAAGAGGCTTTAGTTGAAGATAAAGTTGAGAAATCAGAAACTGCTTCTAAAGCTAAAAAAGCTTCTACAGATAAAAAAGAAGTAAAAGCTGCTCCTAAGAAAAAAGCGGCTTCTGCTACTAAGGCAAAAAAAGACAAAGAATAGTTAACTTTTAAATAAAGAGTTTTAATATGGCACATAAGAAAGCTGGTGGTAGTTCGCGTAACGGAAGAGATTCGGCGGGTCGTAGACTTGGTGTTAAAAAACATGGCGGAGAAAAAGTAATCCCAGGTAATATTATAGTTCGTCAACGTGGTACAAAATATCATCCTGGTGATAATGTTGGTATTGGTAAAGATCATACATTATTTGCTTTGGCTGAAGGTGTAGTAAGATTTTTTATGTCTGGAAAACGTCAATATGTTTGTATTGAAGGATTACCAGTTGCTAACTCTTAAGTTTTAATAGAGTTAATAATTTTATATATTAAAAAATGGCGTAAGTTTCTTGAAAAGTTCTTGCGCCATTTTTGTATAAATATTTTTTAAACCAATATCGTTATTAATTATATGCAATTTATTGATGAAGCTAAAATATTTGTAAAAAGTGGTAGCGGTGGTGGTGGTTGCGTTAGCTTTCGTCGAGAAGCTAATATTCCAAGAGGTGGTCCTGATGGAGGCGATGGCGGAAAAGGTGGTGATATCATTTTGCGTTGCGTTGCAGGTCTTAATACACTGATTGATTTTAGATATAGTCAGCATTTTAAGGCTACTAGAGGTGGTGGCGGTATGGGAGCAAATCGTCATGGTAAGAATGCAGAAAATTTAGTTCTTAATGTTCCAGTAGGCACGCAAGTATTTGATGAAACAGGAAAATTATTATTAGTTGATATTTCTCAAATAGGTCAGGAAGTTGTCTTATGTAAGGGAGGACGTGGAGGAGTTGGTAATGCTCATTTTAAAGGTCCTGTAAATCAAGCTCCAAGATTTGCTCAGCCTGGAGAAAATGGCGAAGAAATGTGGATTTGGTTGAAGTTAAAGTTACTTTCTGATGCTGGTCTAGTTGGCTTACCTAATGCTGGAAAATCAACATTTTTGAGTGTGGTTTCGCATGCAAAACCAAAAATAGCTGATTATCCTTTTACGACTTTAAAGCCTCAACTTGGTGTAGTCTATGTTGATGATAAAGAATTTGTTTTGGCAGATATTCCAGGATTAATTGAGGGAGCTCATGAGGGTGTTGGTTTAGGAATTAGGTTTTTAAAGCATATTGAGCGTTGTGGGGTAATTATTCATCTGATTGATGCAACTGCTGAAGACGTAGTAAAAAACTATGTTACAGTGCGTAATGAGCTAAAATTATATAGTGATGAATTAGCCTCTAAGCCAGAAATTGTGGTTCTTAATAAGTCTGATGCATTAATGAAAGATGAAATTGATAAAAAAATAAGACAATTAAAAAAAACAGGTTTAAATAAAATATTTGTTATATCGGCGGTTACGGGAGATAAGGTTAAGGATGTTTTAAGGCAGTCTCTAGCTTTTGTTGAGGAGCATAGAAAAAATATCCAGTAAATTTGGTGCTTTTTGGCGTATAACTTTTTTATTTATTTAGCTATATTGGCTTTGACCTTATTAGAATAGTATGTTATATGTCCTGTCCCCTTTAGCCCTTTAGATTAAAGGGTTATAATAAAATAGTACAAATGGTACAAATTAAATTAGGAATGGCTTAAATTATGGCAACACGTATACGCCTAGCAAGAAAAGGTGCAAAAAAACGTCCAGTTTACAGTTTAGTTGTAACTGACTCTCGTTCTCCAAGAGATAGTAAATTTATTGAGAAAGTTGGAGTATATAATCCTCTTTTGGCAAAAGATAATCCTAACAGAATTAGCTTACAAGTTGATAGAATTAAATATTGGTTAGGCAAGGGAGCTACTCCTACAGAAAGAGTTGAGGCTTTTTTAGTTGCAGCTAATTTATTTCAGCGTTCTAAGCAACGTAATAAAGTTTTAGATTTGCGTGCTAAAAATGCTCAAGAGAAAAAACTAAAACAACAACAAGAAGAGCAAGCTAAAGCTGCACAAGAAGCAGCATCAGCTAGTGCTTAATATTCTTGGAAGATTTTAAGTTAGATCTGAAAATAAATGAAAATTGGTAAGAGGGTATTAAGCCCTCTTACTTTTTTTCAATGAAAGGTATAATTTTATGCTTAACAATGATAATGAGCTTAAACAATCTAATAAAATATGTGTAGGAAAAATAATTTCTGCTCATGGAGTTAGAGGTGAAGTTAAATTACATAGTTATACAGAAAATCCTTTAGATATACTTAAGTATAATCCTCTTACTAATCTTGCTGGAACTAGGTCTTTTAAGTTTATAAAACGTTCAGCTAATAAAGATATATTAATAGTAAGGGTTGAAGGTATTGAATCTAGAAATGATGCTGAGTTGTTGCGTAATATAAAATTATATATAGATCGTAATGTTCTGCCAAAAATTAACAAGAAAAATGTTTTTTATATTGAAGACTTAAAGGGTCTAGAAGTTCTAAATATAATAGATAAGACTAAATACGGTAAAGTAATTGCTGTAGTAAATTATGGCTCTTGTGATATTTTAGTAGTAAAAAAAATAGATAATAGTGAAGAAATGTTCTCCTTTACTAAAGATAACTTTCCAGAAGTTAATGTCAGTGAGGGTTATTTAGTTATTGATGTCCCAGAAGTGGTTGAATAATTTTATCTGAAGCATGTTATGCATTTTACAGTTTTTACAATTTTTCCTGAGATGTTCCCTGGGTCATTGGCTAGTTCAATTGCAGGTAAGGCTTTAAATAATGGCATTTGGGGGTACGATACGGTAGATATTAGATCTTTTGCAATAGATAAACATGCAACCGTAGATGATATTTGTTATGGTGGTGGGACTGGTATGGTTATGCGACCAGATGTTTTGGGATCTGCTATAGAGGGAAAAAAGCCTAGCAATGCAAAACTTATATATATGTCACCTAGGGGAAAATTATTAAATCAAAATAAAATATACGAGCTAATTTCTCACGAGCAAATTGCCATATTGTGTGGTAGATACGAGGGTGTAGATCAGCGCATAATAGATTCTTATGATATAGAAGAAGTGAGTATAGGAGATTATATACTTTCGGGTGGAGAGCTTGCTGCATTAGTACTTATGGATAGTTGTATTAGGTTGCTTCCTGGTGTAATTGGAAGCAGCGCTGCTTTAGAAGAGGAAAGTTTTGGAAAAAATACAGAATATGCTGGACTTTTAGAATATCCGTTGTATACAAGACCACGTGAGTGGAATGGTAGAAAGGTTCCAGATGTTTTATTATCTGGAGATCAT
>CAZTUN010000132.1:0-3925 GCA_964616845.1 uncultured Rickettsiales bacterium
AATATTATATAGCCTAATCTAAGAGTGGCTCGTAGACTTTTTCACGGCAGACTAAGTAAAAAAAGGGCGGCTATAAAATGACCGCCCTTTGTTAAAAAACTAAATATTCTGAAAATTAGCAACTTTCTTTTATGAAAGACTCAATGCGTTTTTCTACTTCAAGTCCACGCGCAACTAATATACGTATTGCCTGAGCGGAAGAGTCGATACGGTTTTCAAAACGAAATCTTTCGATAGTATCCCATTGCGCAAAAGAAAAATGCAAATGCTTTTGCATAGCAAGAGGACCATATTTACGAGGAATAACTTTCTCAGTTGAAACTACGCCACGGCTTATTAATAATCTAACCGCTTCAGACTCTGAGCTAAAAAAATGTGAGTTAGCGTATGCTTCAACATCAGCCCATTCATCGAGACTAAATGCGATATATTTTCTAATATATTCTTTTTTTCCTGACATGTTATTAAAACCTCTCTTAAAATTAATTTTTGTAACCATCTGGTACTTAATAACTTCCAAGTAGACTAAAGACGGCAACCTAGACATATTAGGTATATTTGTTATATTTTATACCCAATTATGCGTTATTGGCATGAATATAGCACAAGATTTGTTTTTAGCAACAATAATTATACAAGAAACGCAAAAATGTTGAGATAGATCATATAGTATTTTAACTTTGAAATAATCTATTAAATTGAATTTATTGCCCTTAAGTAATCCTAAGTAACACTAGCAATGTCCGAGCAATTATGATATAAAAACAAATTTATTGCAAGGAATTAATAATATAAACGATAATGCTATTTCTAGCATAGAACGATATAGAATTTTAAACTACAAAATACGCATTAATAATATGCAAGAAGCATTAGAAAATTTAGTAAAAGATTCTTTGTGTAACAGCTATACATGACTAGCCTGAATCATATCTTTAGAATTAGCAGCAGTAGCAGCTTGTAATAAGCGTGTTTCTGGAAATAAAATAGCTGCTAAATCATTATAATTACTACCTAAAATAGGTTTAGTTTGAGATATAAAGTAAGCTTGAGGATGATTACAGAAACTAGATCTTATAAAATAATCTAAGCGTATAGCATTGTCAATTCCTTGATTTATAGTTTGCGGATCGGCTATTTTACCATCATAATATATTTGGCAGTCTTGATAGGTAAATTGTTCTTTTCTGGTAGCATCAAGATTTAAGAAATTAATTAAAGGCCATGGATTTGATGGATCAAGCCGGTTATCTTTTTTATAGTTTAGAGCTAGGTTATAATACAAAGCCATATTTGTGAAAAAAGCATTAGGAGTCGTGCATTCATCTAAATAACGGTTAAGAGAAGCATTGTTTAATTTGTTTAGAGGGGGTTTTGTTTTATATTTTCCTATGAAATTATTTCTTAAATAAAGGCAAGTTAGAGAAGGAAGCTTTTTTGCTTCTTCTGGTAATTCGTAAGTATTAATTATTTCGCCTTCTTTTTGTGGCATAGTCAAGACAAGCTGATAGGATAATGGTATTTGGCTTGGTATAGAAGCTAGGGAATATGAATTCTTCGCTGGAGTATGTGAAATATAGTTATTAATTAATTTAATGATTCCCCCTAGGGGAAGAGCATTATATATATGGCAAATATTGTTACCTTGCTGCAAGCTATCTTGCAGTTGTCGCAAAGCATTAATTTGTTGAAATAATGTTATAAAATCTTGTTCAAAACGCATGATAGTATCTCTCCGCCTTTTATCCCTCTGCCATCCCTCTGTCATGTCGCAATCTTTTTGCGATTGGTTGGTCTAAAGAAGCAGGCGTTTTTTCAAGCTCTAGCAATTTTGTTAATAAGTCAGGCTTAGTTGCTAAGCACTGTTTAAGTTGAGCGTATGGATTATTTTCTGCATTGGCAGCATTATCTTGCCTATTATAATCTACATATTTTTGTAAAATAACTGTAGCTAAATCTTGTCTTTGATAGCGAACGCCTTTTAAATCTTGTGAAATTAAGTATAATAATACCTCATGATTACAAGCACTAGTAAGATCAAGTTTAGAGAATATATCAGAAGGATCTTGATCATGATATCGTGAATTTAATATAGTTGGTATATTTTTTTTGTGATCAAAGCTAAACCGTTCAAAAATATCTATAATATTTTGAGGATTGCCACTATCAATAGCATAACATAAAGGAGTTTTACCAAGATTATCTGTATTTGAAGATACGTCACCAAGATCTATTTGGGCAAGAATAGTTGGTGCAAGAGGGCTATTGGTCATATAAGCTATATGTAATGGGGTTCTGCCTGCGATATCCTTTGAGGTTTGGTTGCTACCCCTAGTTATTAAATTTTGTGCGGCGGCGTTATTTTTTGTATATAAAGCCAGATGTAAAGGAGAAAGGTTTAGAGTACCACCATTTAAACTTAGTGCTTCTACTCTTGCAATCGCAGTAATTTCAGAAAAAGACTCAATGTTAAAATTCTCAGCAACTAAATATTGATGTAAAACATTTATGCCACTCTTATCAGGCATATCATTGGTTCTAATAATTTGTTTTAAACGCTCTATATCACTAGCATTATAGGAAAGTTGGCTAATTAAGTTACTATATAAAGAATTTACGCCATCAAACTTTTCATAAAGAGAAAATTCAGCATTGTCTCTAAATTGAAGAAGTAATTGTATATTATCCTCTGATAAGGGTTTTGCAAATTTAGAACTTATTGCGGCTACAACTAATGCAAGCATTTGATTGTAAGTTTGTGGATCATCTACTTCTATATCATGCAAAAGCTCGTATGCAGGGCGCATATTTTTTGGCTCATCAGTTTCTGAATCATCTGACATAGAATCTTCATGTGAAAATAGATTATAAAATAATAAAGATGGGTTATGTTTTATGAGTAGTCCAAAACTTACTAAATCTTTCTTCTCTATTGCTTGGTGTAGAGGAGTTGATTGAATTGCTTCATCATACAATCCATCATCGTACTGAAACGTATTCAATCCATGCAAACAAATTTCTTCTAGGGTAGGATTATGCGCTAATATTTTCGCTAAGGCAGCATGAGCACCAACTTTTACTGCAATAAAAGCAGGAGAAATCTGATCTTCTTCATTAGATGAAGTGGAAAGATTAACGCTGTTAGGGAATTTTCTAAGAATTTGCTCAACTATTTGTGCATGGTTATTCATAGTAGCATAATGTATGGCGGCAAATCCCTTACTATCTACTTCATCTATATTAAAAGGTAGAGGATTTATGGCTAATATAGCTTGTACAACATCTGTTTGTCCCATCATACAGGCTATATGAAAGGCATTTCTTTCCATATCATCTTCAGCATTAATATTTTCGGGAGTTAATAGGGCAAGAGCCTCAGCAATAGAGATTGGAGTATTAGAATAAAGCAGTTTATGTAATTCAGGAAGGTCTGAGTATTCTTCTGGTTCGGCTAATTCATGATCATCTTCTTCATTAATACGAGCAAATAAGTTTTGAATAATATCAGGCGAAAATATATTTTTAATTATATCAGCAAAAATTGTCGTATTATCATTTACACTCACATAACCACTATCCCAAATATTCAAGGGATGGCTAAATGGGTGGTTGTTAGCAATTAAGTCTAAAATTATTCTTCTATCATTATCAGAAAGTCTGAGTATAGTTGGAACATGACCATCAAGGTCTGAAATAATTTGATCAAAACTACTCATTAGTTGGTGTGCTGGAGCGATTTGGTGTTCTTGACTCATAATAATTCCTAATATCTTAATTTTTAATATAAGCCTAAAGTTAATTTATTAAATAAATTATGTCAATAAAATTACTGATGATTATTGGAACTATAATGCTTAGTGCTTGCTTTAATTTTTAGTCGCTTGTGAAAAAGTCTCTTTTTGTTATCCATTAAAGAAAATCATGA
>CAZTUN010000133.1:0-3886 GCA_964616845.1 uncultured Rickettsiales bacterium
TTTCTTGCTCTTAAAACCAATACTCTTCTGCCTTGATCTATTGTTTCAAGTACAAGATCTTTAATCCAGCTATTATAAACCGCTATTCCTACCTTATCTTTTAATTGCAGTCTTACTTTGCGCCATATAGGGTGAATTACTTCGTCATCATTTTCAGGCATATCGATATTATTTATCGGATTAATCGTAATAAAAGATTCTGCTGGTCGAGGGGTAAAAATACTGCCTATCATATTACTGCGGTTGCTTTCTGATTGGGCATAACCTCCCTTTAGAGCAGAAGCGGTGTAGGCTTGTAAGTTTTTGATTGTACCAAGAGCTTTACGCTTACGTACATGATCAAGAGTAGCATTAATTTCTGCCTGATCCATATTAGCAATATCTGCTGTCAGCATCTGTGCATTACGTACAGAAAAACCAAATTCATTTTGTAAGATTTTTAATAACGCATCTTTGTAAATGCCGTTATCAGAGCATTTATCTTGCTGTAATTTTTGCGGCAATTGATGAGGTTTTTTACGTACTACCTTAAATGCTATTTCAACTACGGTTCTGCCATCTTTTTTGGTTAATATTTCTGTTTCAACATCTGATTTGCGGTTAATTTCTTCAACGGAAGGAATAACTACTTTGGAATTAAGACGATTAAACTGCTGATAGTATTTGGTATTTGATCCCATCAACCTACGAAAATTTTCTAAAGTAACCCATGGTGTTTGCAATTCTTCGACTTTAGCCGAACACAAAGCCTCAGTCAAATATTCCCATAACGCCAAAGTGTAGTTACTATCGATCCATCTTTGAACGGAAAGGTCAAGTTTTGCGTAAAGATTAGGACAAGAAAGCAATTTTCGCATAGTAGGGCTGTATGCGTAGGTGCAGTAGCCATTGCGAATAGTTGCTTCAGCAAGAATGGTTGCCACTCCCCATTCGTTTTTATTATCCTTGCCTAAGATATTCCACTCAACCTGAGTAACGTTTAGGGTACGGATTGCATCTTTGAGTTTATCGTTAGTATGGCTGTTTTCCCCCCACCCCAGCTCTTTGGAAATTTCCGATAAACGAACTTTATGCGTTTCGTAAGAGTTTAGATTTTTGTAAGCATGTTTGAGTAAAACATTGGCGGCCTTACGCTGGAGCAAGCTAAGGTTATTTGCCACATGGATTGCTGCGCTATGCTTGATTGCGATGCTGCTATTGGAAATATCGATAACGTCTTGAGCTAGTTGCTGTAGTTCCTCAGCAGTTAAATAATTCTCAGGATTTGCAACGTCAAACTGTTCTTGTAAGCTTTGCTCTAACTGTGCCATCTTGAGATTTTCTCCTAAAAATACAACCAAAAATCTTAACTGTTATTTGCGTAGTAACCTAGATATTTGCTAGTTTCCTGAAAGTTTTGAGGTGTTGGCTCATAACTCCATCATAAGCTAACAATTCGCATCAGGAAAGTCAATAGGGTTTCTTTTCTACCAACTAGAGTTTTTTACGTTTAAAACGTAATATTACACTTTAAACAAATTTTTTTAACTTTTTAGCTCGCTATATGGGTATTTTGCCCAATGAAAGCACGACTAGAGCTTAATATATTTTAAAATATAAATTATGTAAGATTAAGTAGGTCAATAACCTATTTATAACCCATTCTGGTAGAAATAGAGTATTTTTGGTTACTTTCTTAAAATATAAATAAATTATTTATTAAAATATTAAGATTTTACCCACCTTCTCTAATTAATTTATTAAGAAATGATACGTTTTTTTTGCTAATTTATAAAAATTTATGGTATATGACCCTAAATTTTTCTAGGAAATCCTTGCCAAATTTAGCATATAATTTAAACTTTACGTTTAATACGTAATATTTTTTTGACTTAGCTGATAAGGGATTTTTTTACTAATTTATTAAATCTTTGTAACGTTAATGTAACAAATATTTATTATTTTTATATGTAATTTACCGAGAAATGTCCCTATTTGGTAGTCTACCAAACGGGGACATTTCTACCATATGGGGTTGCTATTTCTACCATATGGGGTTGCTATTTCTACCATATGGGGACTTATGCCTTTGTAACCCATTGAAAAATAAGGCGGATTTTTTCCTCTAAATATGTTAAATAAGATAAATATGTTAAACTCTCTAGAGAGAGAGAATTTTTTAAAAAAAAGATTAAGGGGTTTAAAGATTGATAGGATATAAAGCTTATAATGGTATAGCTTCATAAAGCTACAAGCTTATAGTACTATGAGATTATAAAGTTGTTAATATTAGTAAGTCATTGATAAACAATAATAAAATTATACGTGATTTTATAATATTAAAACACCATAAGCTTATAACAGCACGAGCTTGTCAGCTTATAATATTATAAAAAATTACAATATTATAACTTTATAAGCTTAAAAGTTTGTGATCTTACAACATGACGAATTTATAAGCTCGTACGCAATATTAATTTATTAGGAAAAATATCTTTATTTGTAAGCTCATGATATCAAAAAAGCATAAGCTTATAAAATTATTATACTGTGCTATTCTAGCATCACAAAACTATGATTTGTTGATTGAAAAAAATATTACAAATATTAAAGATTAAAGATGGCTAATCTTACAAGCTTATAAGATTATAGACTTATTATACTGTGCTATTATAGCCTCATGAAATTATAATGTGACTAAGCTATAAAATTATAAGATATATAATTATGGAGTTTGCGCTATAATAACTTTATAAAATTATAATATATATATTTTATTATTTTATAAGATCGTAAGAGGGGGAGTATTACAAATGCAAGTATTGACCTTTGTAACTCAAAAAGGTGGTAGTGGAAAAACAACCGCTTTGCTTAATTTGGCAGTAGCGGCAGCACAAAGCGGAGCACAAAAACCAAGAATTCTTATTATAGATTTAGATCCGCAACGCAGTACATTAGCATGGTGGGAGAGTAGACAAGCAGATGATATTGGCGCTTTAGATATAGTTCATCATGAATTAGATAAAGCATTAGAAGCGGCTAAACAAAATAATTTTGATTATGTATTTATAGATACGGCAGCTAGAGCCGAGGCAGTAAATAATATGGCAATGAAAGCGGCGGATTTTTGTATATTGCCATGTCAACCATCTTTGCTTGATATGCGTGCAGCTAAACCTACGGTAGATGCGTTAAAAAAAATGAATAAACGCGGTGGTTTTGTCATTACCAGAGCCAATCCACGTGGGTTTAGGGTAGGTGATGCGGTTGCTGCTTTACAGATACATGGATTACCAGTTTGTCCTACTCCAATAGTAGATCGTACTTCTTATCGTGATGCTTATGCATTTGGCGAAGGAGTTATTGAGCATGAGCAAGATGGTAAGGCTGCCGCTGAGGTAAGTCAAATTTGGTTATGGACTAAAACAATGTTAGATAAAAAAATGGAGTTAGCAGCATGACAAAAAAACGTGTACCAAATCTATCCAATATAGTTTTTGAGGAAGTTAAAACGCCAGAAACTTTACAAAACAAATTACAGGATAATTTACAAAATCTTGTTGAGGAAGAAAGAGATTTTGCAAAACAAGATAAGCACGAGGATAAAATCTCTTATGAAGTAAGAGAGCCTCTGGTTAGGGTAGAAAAGAAAATTGAAGCAAATAATTTAAATAGTAAAGTTAAATCAACCACAATATATTTACCTAATTTAGTTAAGGAACAGCTAGAAAAATTATGGTTTGCAGAAAGACATAATAAATCACAAAATGATTTAATCTTAGAAGGGCTAGATTTTTTATTTAAGGATAGGGGATTGCCTTCAATTAAAGAATTATTAGACAAATAATTAAGTAGTCGCTTGTGAAAAAGTCTCTTTTTGTTATCCATTAAAGAAAATCATGACTTC
>CAZTUN010000134.1:0-3882 GCA_964616845.1 uncultured Rickettsiales bacterium
TTATACTATTCGTCAATCAAAAAATTTAAGTAATAATTTTTTAATGAGTTATCACTTGATCGTTGTTACCATCTTGCTTTAGTATTAATTGCTCTTTTTCAATTTGTTCATTCCATTCAACTGGACTTGGCATATAATCCAAAGCAACTTTTAATACTTCATCAACATTAGAAACTAAAATTATTTCAAGACCATCTTTAACAACTTTAGGCATATCTTCTAAGTCTTTTTTGTTCTCAAGCGGAATACAAACGGTTTTTATTCCTCCACGCAAAGCTGAAAGTAATTTTTCTTTTAACCCTCCAATAGGCAGTACTCTTCCTCGTAATGTAATTTCACCAGTCATTGCCACAGTCTTTTTTACAGCAATACCAGTTAAAACCGAAACTATCGCAGTACACATAGCAACTCCTGCTGAAGGACCGTCCTTTGGTGTCGCTCCTTCTGGAACGTGAACATGTATATCCTTCTTCTGATATTGTAACGGTGTTACTCCAAACGAAGTAGATCTTGAACGCACATAACTAAATGCCGCTTGAGCTGATTCTTGCATCACCTCACCTAATTTTCCCGTACTCTTAATTAAACCTTTACCTGGCAATAACACTGCTTCAATAGTTAAAATATCTCCACCAGTTTCTGTATAGGCAAGACCATTTACTATTCCAACCATATCCTTCTCCTCTGTCATGCCATAGGAGAATTTTTTTATTCCTAAATAAGAATTAATATTTTGAGAATTAACTTCAATGGTTTTATTTTTACTCAGCAAAATTTCTTTTACTGATTTACGAGAAATCTTAGCTAATTCACGATCAAGATTACGAACACCAGCTTCCCTAGTATAATAACGTATAATATCTTTAACCGCATCTTGGGAAATTGTTAACTCATTCTTCTTTAATCCGTGATCTTTAATTTCTTTTGGTATTAAATGACGATTAGCTATTTCTAACTTTTCATCTTCGGTATATCCAGAAATTCTAATTACTTCCATTCTGTCCAACAATGCAGGAGGAATATTTAAACTATTTGCTGTTGCTAAAAATAATACCTCAGATAAATCATAGTCTAATTCAAGATAATGATCATTGAATTTACTATTTTGCTCACTATCTAATACCTCCAATAAAGCAGAAGCAGGATCTCCTCTGAAATCAGAACCAATTTTATCAATTTCATCTAATAAAATAACTGGATTTGATACTCCAGCTTTACGTAAAGACTGAATTATTTTACCTGGCATAGAACCAATATAAGTTCTTCTATGTCCTCTAATTTCTGCTTCATCATGCATACCACCCAAAGAAAATTTTACAAATTTTCTTCCCACCGCTTTAGCAATAGACTGTGCAAGAGAAGTTTTACCAACTCCAGGAGGACCTACTAAACAAAGTATCGGACCTTTTATTTTTTGTGTACGTTCTTGTACAGCTATAAATTCAATAATCCTTTCCTTTACCTTATCTAAACCATAATGATCTTTTTCTAAAATTTCTTCCGCTTTAGATAAGTCATGTTTTAATTTACTATATTTTCCCCAAGGTAAACTTACCAAACAATCTAAATAATTACGTAATACTGTAGCCTCAGCAGACATAGCAGGCATCGAACGCAATTTCTTTAAATCAGATTCGGCTCTTTCTCTTGCCTCTTTTGGCAATTTTAGTTTAGCAATTTTTTCTTTAAGAGCCAGTAAGTCATCTTTAGCATCTTCAGAATCACCTAGTTCTTTATGTATAGCCTTTAACTGTTCGTTTAAATAATATTCTTTATGAGTCTTCTCCATCTGACTCTTAACACGATTGCGTATTTTTTGCTCTGCATTAAGAACCTCTATTTCCGATTCCATTAACGCATAAACTTTTTCCATACGTGTCATTACATCAGATATCTCTAAAACTTCTTGACGCTCAACATTATCTAAAATCAAATGAGAAGTTATAGTATCACATAATCTTGATGGATCTTTAATCTGCGACAAAGTACTAGCAACTTCAGGAGATATTTTCTTATTTAGCTTTAAATAACGATTAAACTGATTAATAACCGAGCGCATTAGCGCACGCACTTCCTTTTCATTACCAACTATTTCCTCAACACGCTCGAATTTAGCTGATATATATTCAGGATCATCTATAAATTCTTTTATCTCTACTCGCTCAAGTCCTTCAACTAAAACCTTAATTGTTCCATCTGGTAACTTTAATAACTGCAACACATTACCCAATGTACCAACTTTGTATAAATCAGAAACATAAGGTTCATCTTTATTGGCATCTTTTTGTGCAACTAAAAGAATTTTTTTATCATTCTTAATTGCATATTCTAATGCATTGGTAGATCTTTTTCTACCAACGAACAATGGAACTATCATAGTAGGAAATACAACTATATCCCTCAATGGTAATAAAGGACAAGATAATTGCTCCTGCTCTGAAGACTCTGTCATAATTATATCTCTATTAAAAATTCATATAAATCAAAGAGTTTGCGGTAAAAATAATATATTTCTAATTATTAAAAAAACTCTACGTCTATATATAAGCATAGAATTATTAATTACAACTGGCAGAGAAAAAATTATGTAAGGCAATCGCAAAAGAACAAGATGCTACATGCACATAAGCTCATTTAAAGATAGCTTCGTTAAGATACTTTAGCTTTCTTTATAGATTCCTTATCTTTCTTACTTTTCCCTGAGTAAGTTAAGACAGGAGCTTTACCCTTATCAATCACCTCTTTATCTATACTAATAGACTCAACATCTTTCTTGCCTGGAATATCATACATTAACTCAAGCAAAATACCCTCTAAAATAGATCTCAGACCCCTTGCTCCAGTTTTACGCTTTATTGCCTTCTTAGCAATTGAATCTAAAGCTTCATTACTAAATTCAAGCTTTACATCTTCCATTTCAAACAATTTTTGATATTGCTTAATTAAAGCATTCTTTGGCTTAGTTAAGATTTCAACTAAAGCTTTTTCATCTAAATCATTTAAAACAGCAACAACTGGTAATCTTCCTACAAATTCAGGTATTAAACCATATTTGCATAGATCGTCTGGCTCAACATCTTGCATTATTGCTCCAGCAAGCCTTTTTTCTTCACCACGAACATCAGCACCAAAACCTATAGCTGTACCGCGTCCACGAGTTGAAATAATTTTTTCTAATCCTGCAAAAGCACCACTACATATAAATAATATATTTGTAGTATCTACTTGCAGAAATTCCTGTTGCGGATGTTTACGCCCACCTTGAGGCGGAACCGAAGCAATAGTACCTTCCATAATCTTAAGCAAGGCTTGTTGCACACCTTCGCCAGAAACATCTCTCGTAATAGAAGGATTTTCTGACTTTCGTGATATTTTATCTACTTCATCAATATAAACTATACCGCGTTGCGCTCGCTCAACATTATAATCAGCAGCCTGCAATAGTCTTAAAATAATATTTTCGACATCCTCACCAACATAACCTGCTTCTGTTAAAGTAGTAGCATCAGCCATAGTAAATGGAACATCTAATATTCTAGCCAAAGTTTGAGCAAGTAAAGTTTTACCACAACCAGTAGGTCCAATTAATAATATATTAGCCTTAGAAAGCTCTATATCGCCTGCACCTTTTTCTGAGTGAGATATTCTCTTATAATGATTATGAACCGCAACTGACAAAACTTTCTTTGCAACTGCCTGACTGATAACATAGTCATCTAAAACTTTACAAATTTCCTGAGGTGTTGGCACTCCATCTTCACTTTTTACTAAAGAAGACTTACTTTCCTCTCGTATAATATCTAGACAAAGTTCTACACACTCATCACAAATAAATACTGTAGGACCTGCTATTAATTTACGCACCTCATGCTGGCTCTTACC
>CAZTUN010000135.1:0-3832 GCA_964616845.1 uncultured Rickettsiales bacterium
ATTATTTTGCCTTTTTTTATCTCCCAAGGCGTTGCCGTATATATGTTTTATATAAGACACTGGAGCAATGTAAGTGATAAAATGTCTCACACACTTGCTCGTGAAGTATCCATGGCAGTAAGTCTTGTTGAAAATTCAGAAGACAATAAAATTTATCAAACCCTACAGTTAATTAATAAAAATCTTAGCTTGAATATATATTTCTATCGCAATAAACATCTTAACTATGCAATCAAAACTAAGCCTCATCATCACCTTAATTTTTATAATTATATTAACCAGTATATAAAAAACCCTCATAATATATATTTAACTAATAATCGTGAGAATATAGCCGTAGATATAGAATTATTTAAACATAATGGAATATTACATATATCTGCCACTAATAAGCGCATAAGTAACCCAACTACTTATGTATTTGTTATATGGATGACTGGAACTGCTCTAGCTATGCTTATCATTTCTGTAATTTTTATGCGCAACCAAATAAGACCTATAATTCGACTTGCTAATGCTGCTACAAGATTTGGCCGAGGTCAAAAAATTAACAATTTTAAACCCGAAGGAGCTTCTGAAATAAAAAGAGCTTCTTTAGCCTTCTTAGATATGAAGGAACGGATTGATCGACAAGTATCTATGCGTACAGAAATGTTGGCTGGTGTATCACATGACTTAAGAACTCCCCTAACTAGAATGAAATTACAACTTGCCTTAATGGAAGAATCGCCAGAAAAGAGAGATCTTCTCGCAGATATAAATGACATGGAAGTAATGATAAAAGGCTATCTTGATTTTGCTAAAAATAGCAATGATGAAAATAATCAGATTATAAAAATATCCGAGCAATTAAAAGGTATTATTGCAGGATATAAAGATTCTCAAGATAGAATAAAATTAAATATAATTTCTGATGCCAAAATAAATATTAATAGCTCCTCATTTGATCGCATAGTAAGTAATATTATTAACAACTCTCTTCGTTATGCTAAAAATGTATCTATAACCATTCAGATTAAAAATAATTATACCCAAATAATTATCGATGATGATGGACCTGGAATTCACAAAGATCATCATGAAGATGCCTTTAAACCATTTTATCGTTTAGAACAATCTCGTAATATGGAAACTGGAGGAGTAGGTCTTGGATTATCTGTAACAAGAGACCTTGTCACTCGCTATGGCGGCGAGATATCTTTAGATACAAGCCCCCAAAATGGCTTAAGAGTTATTATTTCTTTACCTTTATAACTATCCTAAAGAACTATCTTAACCAATGCTTTCTAGTATTTTTTTACAGGCATTACTTGGATCATTTGCTTGAGTTATAGGTCTACCAATAACTATATAATCAGCACCTTGGTTAATTGCTTGTTTTGGTGTCATGACCCTTTTTTGATCACCTAATTCACTTCCTTCTGGTCTTACACCTGGCACTATTGTCTTAAAGTCCTTCCCACATAATTGCTTAACCTTTGCTACTTCTTGTGAAGAACATACAACTCCGTCTAAACCACATTCTGCTGAAAGCAGTGCTAGTCTTTCCACTTGGCTTAAAACATCTTGTTCTATACCCAAATTATTTAAATCATTTTTGTCTAAACTAGTAAGTACCGTAATCCCCATTAATAAGGGAGCTTTTTTATTTAGTTGCACTGACTGCTCTTTAACAACTTTTGCTGCTTCAGTTAACATTTGCTTCCCTCCAAAAGAATGTATAGTTATCACTGCTATATCCATGGCGACAATATTCTTTAAGGCTTTTGCTACAGTATTTGATATATCATGAAGCTTTAGATCAAGAAAAATTGGTACTCTTAGATTATTAATTGCTTTAACCCCATGAGGTCCATAACTGCAAAAAAATTCTAATCCTAATTTTACCATACCAACATATGGCTTAACCTTACTAACTAGCCTGGTTGCTGCATCTAAATCACTTGTATCTATTGCGCAAATTATAGGATTATTTATCATTAACATTACCTCTTTATTACCAATTTTACTCTAAGTAAGCCAAAATACTATAGTAAAGCAATTTAGGTTCTACTATACTTGTTATAAAATGCAATAAACATGTTCTTTAAAAGAAAGGGAATATTTCTATGAAGTTATCAAAGAAAAATATTTACATGTCTTTAAGCTTAATAACCATAACTAGTATAGGATCATATGTTTTTGCAGAACAAATAGGACTATCTAACCAAACAAATAGTTATTACGAACAGGTAGAAGCAGCAAAACAAACGGCAACAGCAGCTAATTCGATTGCCAACGCACAGCAAGCAATCGTAGATATAAATACAAAAAATAATGCTCGATTAACCGCCATGGCAGAGAGTTTGCGATACATTGAATGACTAATAGGACGCCAAACACAAGTGATTGCTAAACAACAACAAATTATTGAAGAACAAAGAGATTATTTATCTGCAATGCTAAAATATATGGCACAGCAAAACCAAATACATCAACAACCTCAACATTTGCAAAATGATTCATTGCCTATGCAGCCTCAGCATTAGAATATTTTTGTTATTCCACCCATATAAGGGATTAACTGTCTTGGAATATTAACAGAACCATCTTGGTTTTGATAATTTTCTAATATTGCAATTAAAGCACGACCAACCGCAACACCAGAACCATTTAGTGTATGTAAATATATGTTTTCACCATTGTCATTTTTATACCTCGCTTTCAGCCTTCTTGACTGAAAATCTCCACAATTAGAACAACTTGATATTTCTCTATACTTATTTTGTCCTGGTAGCCACACTTCAAAATCATAAGTTTTACGAGCACAAAATCCAGTATCGGCAGAACATAATAAAACTATTCTGTAAGGCAACTCTAGTCTCTTAAGAATTTCTTCCGCACAGTTTCTCATTCTTTCTAATTCTCTCTCTGATTCTTCTTGCGCAACTAAACTAACTAACTCAACTTTCCAAAATTGATGCTGGCGAATCATTCCTCTAGTATCTCGTCCTGCCGAACCAGCTTCAGATCTAAAACATGGTGTACATGCTGTATATCTTAGCGGTAAATCCTTTTTATCTATTATTACATCATTTGCTAAATTAACCAATGAAACTTCAGAAGTAGGAATTAACCTATATCCATTAGTAGTTTGAAATGAATCTTCAGAAAATTTTGGCAATTGACCAGAACCAAACATAGCCTCATCTCTTACCAATAAAGGAACAGAAACTTCTTCATAACCAAATTCTTGCGTATGAATATCTAGCATAAACTGAGATAAGGCTCTTTCTAATTTAGCTAAACTACCTTTTAAGATAGTAAATCTGCTTCCAGACATTTTTGCAGCTTGCTTAGAATCCATCAAACCAAGATTTTCACCTATTTCATAATGTTCTTTTGGCTTAAAAGAAAAAGAAGGTATCTGTCCATAACGTTTAACTTCCACATTATCTTCTTCACCTTTACCTTCTGGCACATCATCATCTAATATATTTGGAAAACTATATAATATCTCATCTACTAACTCTATACTGATATCCTTAGATTCTTCTTCTTTTTGTTCTTTTAAGGATGCAATTTTTTGCTTAATTTCCTTTGATTTTTCTATTTCTAATGTTGCATCTTGTTTTGCAATCTTTAACTCACCAATTTTTTTAGCCAATTCATTTGCTTGTTGTTGCAAATTTTGCAGTAAAGTTTTATCGCCACGACTTTGCTTGTCTCTTTTTAATATCTCATCTGCAACTGGAGCTAGTCCACGCTTAAGCATCGCTTTATCAAAGTAATGAGGATCTTTTCTGATCAATTCTATATTATGCATATATAGTTCCTAATATATTTTAAATCT
>CAZTUN010000136.1:0-3794 GCA_964616845.1 uncultured Rickettsiales bacterium
TCGCTGCTTCTTTCGCTGCTGTTGCTGAAGATGCTGCTCCTGCTGCTGCTACTGCTGCTGCTGAAGCTCCTAAAGCTGAAGCTGCTAAAGACGCTAAAGCTGAAGCTGGTAAAGCAGAAGCTGGTAAAGATGCTAAAGCTGAAGCTGGTAAAGAAGCTGCTCCTGCTGCTACTAACTAATCTTAAGGTTAGATTACCTATACGAAAGGGTCTGCTTGTCAGACCCTTTTTTTTATCTATACTAAAATTAAATTGATAATTTTTAGATGAGATAGGACTTAAAATTATGATCCAATTATCTGCTTTTATAATTGCTAAAAACGAAGCAACCAGAATTACAAAAGCCATAAATAGCCTAAAAGATCTTGTAAGTGAAATTATTGTAATTGATAGTGGTAGCTCTGATAATACCGTATCAATCGCTCAATCTTTAGGAGCTAAAGTAGTGTTTAACCAATGGGCAGGATATGTTAAACAAAAATCTTTTGGCGAAAATTTATGTAAAAATCATTGGATTATCAATATAGATGCCGACGAAGAAATATCACCTAAACTTCGCCAAGAAATTAAAAATCTACTTGAATATGGTAATATAGACAAATATATGGCCTATTCACTAAACACAGTTATAATGCACCGTAACGACAAAAATATTAGGTTATTCGCACCTTCTAACCGAGTTATTCGCTTATATAATCGTAACTTTTGCAATTTCTCTAATAACAAATCTGATACCACTCATGATTCTGTATTTTTTAATAATGAAGCAGACAAAGAGAGCAAGCTTTCTCATCAATTAAAAGGAGCTGTATATCATCGTTCTTTTACTTCGATTGAACAATTAGTTAATAAAGCTAACTTTGTTTCTGGAGAACAAGCTAAAGATTTAATCAATAAGGGACGGATACCTTCTAAGTTTCGTATTGCTAGTGAAATTATATTTTTATTCTTCAAAGCATATTTCATTAGAAGATATTTTGTTTTTGGCTTTGATGGATTTGTTGACTCAATAATTTTTGCTTTTGCTCGTTTTATTAGACTTGCTAAAGCAAGAGAAATGGCTCTTTATTCTCATAAAGAGAATCATAGTAATTATGCTTAAATTCAATATTTACTATACTCTCCCCCTAGGCGGTCATCACTTTAAACTTAGGATTTATTATCTGTATCTAGGATAAGACTAAACTACCTTCTTGATTTACGACCTAACTCATGGTAAATTATTTAATATATTATATTCTTACTTACCTTAGTTATCATAAAAAATATACGGTTTAGTATATATAAGTTATAAATTTAGTTATAGCGCTATAAATCCATGTCCATAGAAAAGTCACCTAGCAATCAAACAGTAGAAGTTCTTATTAATTCCATAAAATCTAGAAAGGAATATTTACAATAAAATAACAGCAATTTAGAAGGTTATATAATTGATAACCTTTATATTTTAGGAAACCATACCATGCAAAGGTCATAAAAATATTAGAAATAAAAAGAAGTAATATGTTTATAACTGGAACTATTAATGGACTCATTTGCAAAACTCATATTGCAGCTTGTCGCTTTAGCCCTAAACCAAAAATGGCGCACCCGTAGAGATTCGAACTCCAAACCTCCTGATCCGTAGTCAGGTGCTCTATCCAGTTGAGCTACGGGTGCACTAAAATCTTAGAAGTATCCAAGACTGGGCAAAGTAATATAGTCTAATTTACAAAAAAACAAGTGCTTTTATAAATAAAACTCGACTGCCGCCAATAAAAAACTAATTATCAATAGGTTAACAATCAACAGATTCAACCGAATCTATCTCTGGAATGTAGAATTTTAATAATCTTTCAACACCTTGCTTTATCGTTGCAGTAGAACTAGGGCAACCTGAACAAGCTCCGTGCAGCTCTAATATTACAATTCCATTATTATATTCTCTAAATATAACATCTCCACCGTCTTGAGCAACAGCTGGTCTTACCTTTGTTTCGATTATTTCTTCAATTTGTTTTATGATCTCATAATCTATCAATAACAACTTCCTTATCGATAATCATAGGCTTATTTTGCATATAATAATCCATTATAACCGCAATTATATCTGCCCTTATAATATCCCAAGAAATAGTGTCTAATTTTGTAACTGAGATAAAATCATGTGAGAGAAAAACTGATCTTATCCCCTCAACAGACATTATTTCCAAAGCTAATGGATAATTTTTTGCTTGCTCTAAATTAGTTATATTTGCCGTATTATTAAGTTCAAGAACCTTACGACCTGGTATAAATTTTAAAGTTGAAGGATTTGGAGTATTTTCAGTTTGAATAAACATAAAATTACAGTCTTATCATTAAAAATTTAACTAAAAAGAAGAATGGTTTCTATATAAGCAATAATACATATTTATGCAAGCAAATCTATTTGCTCTTCAGTTAAGCTCCCTGGAATCATTATTATTGGGATCAATATTTTTTGACCTAATTGTGACACTAAAGGCTGTAAATTCTTACTTCTTACATGATTTTCCGCAGCGGCACCAACTATAAGCATATCTATCTCGTTATTTTCTTCTACTAACTTAATTATTTCTTCATAAATAAATCCCTCTTTATGCAATAAGGTTTTATCTATATCTATATTTTTAGTCACTTCTTTTAAAAATTTCTTAGCATTTCTTTCATTTTCTTGTTTTATTTTATTAGCAATAACGCCAAAAGTTTGATACTCAGATGGCTCTGTAATATGAAGAACCAATAATTTACCTTTTTTTCTTTTCGCCATTTTATAAGCAAAATCTAAAGCAACCTTAGAATAATCTGTATTACTAATACAAATGAGATAGGTAATTTTATTTTTTTCATTTGTCATTACTTAACTCCTTTCATAAATAAAGGTATTTAATATTTTATATTTTTCTAAATAATATTCCAGCTAACCAACCAGAAATTAAAGCACCTATAACAGAAAATAATCCATAAATAACCGGCCAATTATGCGCCATATCATATATAAAAGCATCAAAACCAGTTTTCTCAACTAGCATAGGAATTGATTGCAACCCAACTAATTTACTATCTCTAAATAAATATATTTCTACAGTATATTCTCCTTTAGGTATATTATCTGGAAAATTAACTACCGTCCTAAACAATGTATCGCCAACAAAGTCTATTTTTTCTGGTTTAGCATTGTACAAACCTTGATTTTGTTTTCTCTCTATTAGAGCATTAAGGTATTTATGTCTTCGTTCATCAATTTGCTCATGATTAGGATAAAACCATGCAATATTTTCATTAAGAATTCCCAAAGAAGAAAGTAAATAATCATTACCCATTTTATCCAAAGGTCTACTTGTTGCTAAAGCAAAGAAGGCATTTACATCATGATATTTATATTGTTTTCCATTTATCCATACTCCAGCTACCCTCTTTTTACCTCTAACTCCGTATGATAGCTTTGGCCCTCTAACTACCACCACTACGTCTCCAGCATCATGTCTTGCTCCGAATAAAAGCATCTTCATGCCACGAAAACTTGAATCTATTTCAATATGCCTCATTACCAAATCTTGCTTATCGGTTAGTTTAGCAAAAGCAATGTCCGCAGAAACAGGAGAGCTATAGCTCTTAAAGCTTAAGAGAACTATTATAATAAAGAATAGCTTTAACAAATGTTTCATTCTAATGATCTAATAATAATATGCTATATGGATTACTAGGCGGTAAAAATAGTCCTATCGCTAACCTTACAACTACTGCTAATACAATTAGCGACAATATGGCCCTTAATTGCTCTGCAGGAAATTT
>CAZTUN010000137.1:0-3753 GCA_964616845.1 uncultured Rickettsiales bacterium
CTATTAAGAAACTCAATCCATTAGGTGATGAAATTTCTGAACTATACTTGGAAAGATCTAGTGCTATGACAAAGGCAACAGTTAGAGGTCAATTTATCATTGCGTTTATGCAGGGCGCAGAAAGTGCAACAGTACTAGCCCTAGTAGGTTTAGAAAACTTATTCTTTTTCTTCTTAGTACTTTTAACACTATTCTCTGTTATCCCACTTGGTGCAGGAATAATAACCATTCCATTAGGTATAGTAATGGTCTTAACTGGAAACGTATGGCAAGGTGTAGTTGTTATTCTTAATCACTTATTAATCGTCACAAATATCGACAATGTTATGCGACCCCGCTTAGTGCCAAAATCAGCTAGGCTCGATCCCGCATTAATGATTTTAGCTGTATTCAGCGGTATGGCACTTTACGGTTTTATAGGAATAGTCGTTGGCCCTATAATTATGATCCTTATTATTACTACACTGCAGATTTATAATGAAGTATTCTACAAGCAAGCATCCATAGATAGGTCTAAGCAGCAAAATGGTGAACGGTTTGGCCGCACTAAACAACTGTCCAGGAAAGCAACTAGCATTTTCAAACGCACTACAACTTAATTTACCCCTGTAAAATAATGTATTGCTTGATTTTAGCCTTGGAGGTATAATTCACCACAGAAGAGCATTTAAGATTTAATTAATAATTGGGATTGAGAGTATCAGTTCCATTGCTCCTCACTAATTAAGGAGGTCACAATGGCCAAAAATAATAAAGAAGTAACTGGTTGGGTAGGCTGGATTGGTTTTGCCAGTTTTATGCTTTTACTAGGTGGTATTTTCAGTTTAATCGCTGGATTTGTCGCACTATTTAAAGATACGGTTGTTTACACAGCAAACGCAAATGTATGGGTATTAAACTACGACCAATGGGGTTGGGCTCATATACTAATCGGTTTACTAGCGATTCTTGCTGCTAGTAGCCTTGCATCCGGCCACATGTATGGTCGAATCGTAGCAGTATTTGTAGCTATGCTAAGTGCAGTTGCAAACATGGCATTTGTGCCAATTTATCCAATTTGGTCAATATTAATAATCACTATTGATATTTTGATCATCTGGGCAGTTATTGTACACGGTGGCGAGCTAAAGCAAGACTAGTTTCTCACTAAATTAAGTAGCAGTTTTGAGTAATTCAAACTGCTACTTTTTTATTTGTCTAGATAATCCCTTCTTCTTTTGCTCTTGTATAGTCAATATTCCAAACGTAGTCATTTTTTAATTTTTGATGTTTTGTATCGAATATCCCTGAATTATTTTCATAAATTTTAATTTCGGGTTTAAGAGGCGATGTTCTATGGGCTGACTTAAAATCAAGATTCAACTCTTGCAGCTGCTCAATTATCTCTTTCAATAATGTATCGCCATCGTGACTACTTATTGATTCGTTTTCTTCAAGCTCAATCGCAATCATTAAATGCTTTCGTGAAGCCTTATCTTCATAACTAATAAGTCTGAATCCTTTTATTTTATCGGCAAATGCCTTGTTGGAATTAATTATTTGTTTTACTTCTTCAGGTCCTACAACTGCACCATTATAATCTACCGACAAATCACTTCTGCCATAATGAAATAGAACGGCAAAATCTAGTTCTGCTAACTTAACTAATTCACCATAACCATTCTTTTTTAGTTTGCTTTTTAAGGCATAGAATTGTTCTACGTGACCTAGATCATGTATGTTGTATCTAATCCGAGGACTGAGATTTTCTAATCTACAAATAGTTACGATCAATTCGCCGATTTGATTTGTTTCAAATAAATAATCATACGGATTATATTGAAATATCATGGGGACTATTCCCCGATTATTTTCTATTAATAGCTCCCTCAATTTTTCGTCTTGCTTAAGAGCTTTACGCAAAGCGATCGTGAATTCAGATTCATGAGCAATATTTATTTCAAGATCAGAAGCACCATAGGATCCAACTACATTTGTATAATATTCAAGTAATGAGTCCCGCATGGATTCACTAATGCCTTCTCCACCATAAATAGCTGCAATTTTATATTTTGACCAATCTAAGTAGGTACTTTCGGTTATTTGCTTTAAAAATGGTGGGTAGCCCGCAATAACATATTCAAACTCATTCCCTAATTCTTTCAGTGTATCTATGACTTTTGTAATATCTGGTCCCGTAGATTTAACTCGGCTAACCCCTAAAAGGCTTATTGTAGTGTTTAAACCAGTAGCCCATGCACCCATAGAAAAAGTATTTATTACTATCGGGTCTTTACCTTCAATAAAATGTCTATACGCTACCTGCATAATTCTCTGCGTAAACCTGCGCTCTTTTCGTCCTCTTACCCAGCTTGTTGGAGTGCCACTGCTACCAGATGATTCGTCAAACATAACTCCGCTGGTAGGCAAAGTGCCATTTTTGAGTTTATCTAGTAACGTATACTTTTTTATATAGCGAACTTTGTCTATTTCTGGAACATCACCGAGAGATATCTTAGTTAAAGTAACTTTCGGACCTTCGAAGTTTTGCTGACTTATATAGTCTTTATATGCCGGAACGTGTTTAACGCTATACCGATAAAGTCGAATTGCTCTGATTTTTCCTAATGTTACTCTGAAGTTTCCAATTTGTGGTGACAAAAATAACTTATGGACAGTTGGCCCAACATCAATAAACCATATTATTTTGTCTAGTGTTGCCACGAACGAAATATATATTTTTTCGAACATTAATTAGCTCCTTGAAGTAAATGCACTTTATAATCTATTCTTAAACTTCTGACGGGTGGCTTTGATTTACCGGCTCTAAAAATAAATACTAGATAAGAGATATCTCGAGTTTCATTCTGCTCATTATTCATTTTCAAAAAATCTATATGCGCCTGATGATTGCTCATTATTGTTCCAAATGGATGTAAGTATAATCCTTCAAGTGATATTTCATTCCATATTTTCATTACAACTTCGCCAACTTTAAAAGCCTGATTTTCAGTTTGAAAAGGTGCCATCATGTAAAATACATCGCTGGAATCTTTCATAGTAGCTAGGTAATATTTTTTTAAAATGGTTGAAATTATCGGATAGCTTATTATTTTTGGATGATTTACTGTAAATTTCATTAGCCTACCATTAAGCTCCATACAGTCATATGCTAACCCGTCTTTTTTATTTATTTTTTCACTTTTGTTATATCTAAGCCAATGATTTAATTCATTTCGCACGCTTTGGTCAAGCATATCATCAAATACCGCTCGTTGATTAAGCCATACCGTTTGATGCGCGCTCTCATTATCTAATTTGATTAATTTCATATCGTTTTTATTCGCAATATTGATTAGCTTTTCTGATATTGTTTTTGAAACGCCTGTATAGTACTTTTTTCTAGAAGTTTGACGAAACTTGATTGAACTGAGTGAGGCTGGATTTATTGGTAGTAAATCCCAATTAATCATCATTTCTGCAAAGCTAATTAAACCACTCCCCTTTAAATCTATTTGGGATGGTAAATTTAGGTCAAATGTTATTTGATGGCCCAGTGCTTTACCGCAATTTATTACATGCTCCTTAAACACGCCCATTGACACAAAACTAAAGATAAATGAGATATCAGTCGCCTGTAATCCCCTTGATTTATCAAAATTCACACTAAATAAGTCTCGATTTTTTTGTTTCAACACAATTGGCTGACCATTATGCGGTGAAGGATAAAGATTTATAAGCTCTAATAATTCTTCGATTTTTTGTTTTTGGCTA
>CAZTUN010000138.1:0-3720 GCA_964616845.1 uncultured Rickettsiales bacterium
CAATAGTTCCTATATTACAGTGCGGTTTCGTACGCTCAAATTTTTCTTTAGTCATGGTCAAACCTTATATATTAAACTTTAAGAACATTAATTATTTTATTGTTAATCAATCTTTACTTAAAAACTAACTACTCTCTTAACTTACATTCTATACCAAAGTACAAAAGACTATTTAAAATTAGCCCAAAAAAGCTTCGGCTGACAGACTACAAAAACAAAGATAGGATCTATAAATATGTTTGTAGACTACCACCCGAAGCTAACAGCATAGAATGGAGCGGGTGAAGGGAATCGAACCCTCATAGCCAGCTTGGAAGGCTGGAGCTTTACCACTAAGCTACACCCGCAAATTATATTCACTATATCAATGAATATTTTTCAAAAATATTTATACAACAAATAAGCTTATTATAAAAATATTCTTGACCGCACATCTTTAAAAAAACTATTAATGGTGGAGGGGGTAGGATTTGAACCTACGAACGCATACGCGGGCAGATTTACAGTCTGCTGCCATTGACCACTCGGCCACCCCTCCTCATTAGATAAACTAAAATCATTAATAGATATTTTTAGAAACCTACGAAGGCTGTTGTTATTAATCCATTCACAACAATATGTCAACGCAGTTTAGAAAATTATTTTATATAATTTAATTTAACAAAAAATATTTACAATTAATTACAAAATAAATATTGCAAATACATTAGGAATATTTTGTATAAAATCTATTTATTATTTTATCTTTATAGGGTAGATATAGCAAATTGATAATTTGTTGATTTTCAATCAAAAATAATAAAGTTATATATAATGTCCGATCTTATTAATCATAAACTATCTAACAATCAATCATATTATATATATGGCAAACACCCTTGCCTTTCTGCCTTAAATAATAAAAACCGCCACTGCCTTGAGTTATTAATTACCCAGTCTACTTACAAAGAATTAGCTAATCAAATTCCTAAACATATAAAAACATCTATTGTAGATAAAAGAATTATTGAAAGTAAACTTCCTAAAGATTGTGTTCATCAAGGCATAACATTAAAATTATTACCCTTACCTGATCTAACTTTAAATGACATAAATTTAGAAAAACCAATTGTAATGCTTGACCAAGTAACAGACCCTCATAATATTGGAGCAATTATTAGAAGTTGTGCCGCCTTCTCCATAAAAACGCTTATTATTACCAAACGCAACTCCCCACAAGAAGAGGCTATAATTGCTAAAACTGCTTGTGGAGCATTAGAACATATTGATTTAATTAAAGTAACCAATTTAGAGCGCACCATTGCTGAACTAAAAGATTATGGTTATTGGTGTTATGGCCTAGATGGACAGGCCAAAGATACCGTCAGAGATACAAAATTTGACAATAAGACTTTATTAATTTTTGGTAGTGAAGGCATAGGATTAAGAAATTTAACCATCAAACGCTGTGATAATATAATAAAGTTGCCCATTAGTGGTAATGTTGAAAGCTTAAATGTTTCAAACGCCGTAGCAATTACCTTATATGACTTATCTTTAAAATTAGGGATCTAAAGTTATGAATAAATTTATTACTACTGGTATTGTAATTATAATAATATTTCTTACCTTAAGTTTTGGCTATAAGTTCTTTCCTGATAATCTATTAAATAGTAATAATTTTCAATATCTTATATATTTATTTATAATATTAATAGTGCTTCTATCAGGTCGCCGTTTTAAAAATAGACTAGGTTACAATTTTAAAATATTTACTTTATGGATAGTTATAATAATTGCTATTACCCTTAGTTATAACTACCGATTTAAATTCAAAACAGCCCTTGAACATTTATCTTCAAGTTTTGTACCATCACGACCAATAAATAATAATGACAAAGTCATCATAAACAAATCTAGTGACGGACATTTTTATGTAAGAGCTATTGTTAACGAGCAAAATGTTGAATTTATGGTCGATACTGGTGCAAGCTTAATAACTTTAACTAAAGATGCCGCTCAAAGAGTTGGCATTGATGTAGCAAATCTTAAATTTAATAGTTTTGCACAAACTGCCAATGGCATATCTCGTACAGCACCAATAATTTTACGCAAAATAATGATTGGTAATATTACTCTTTATAACGTAAGAGCAACAGTTAATGAAGGAAAAATGGATAAACCATTATTAGGTATGAATTTTCTTGATAACTTAAAATCTTATGAAGTTAGCCAAGATAAAATGACTCTTATTGGCAAGCCATAACCATTTTCAAATATATTAGTAGATATATCCATCAACCAATATATTTGTTTTTGCTCATAGACATATTGTAAAATCCCTGCTAGGAATTTGTCTTTTATTGAATAATGTAAAAGAAAATTTATGATAAATGCACATGAGTTTAAAAATTGCCTAGGTTGTTTTGCTAGCGGAGTAACCGTTATTACCTGTATAGATTCTAATCAAGCAAAACAAGGAATTACCATAAATTCATTTTCATCTTTATCACTAAACCCTCCGCTTATATTGTTTAGCCTAGCTCACGATTCTAATAATTATCCTATATTTTCTAGCTGTAAGAAATTTACAGTTAATATACTAAGCGATACTCAACTTGATATTTCAAATAATTTTGCTTTTAATAAAAAGGATAAATGGCAAAATGTGTCGTTTTCTTTAGGAAATAATGGCTGCCCTGTTATAGATGGAGTAGTGGCTTTTATAGAATGTGATATGCATTTACAGTATCAAGGTGGTGATCATACAATAATTATAGGCAAAGTAACTAATTTACATAAAAACTCTGAAACAAAGCCTCTAGTTTATTTTCAAGGAAAATATAATTCAATTTAATCATTAGGTAGGTAAATAAATATGAAAATAGCAGTAATTGGTTGTACAGGAAGAATGGGCATAGCCGTCTCTAAAGAAGTAATAACTTCTAAAAATGTAAATTTATCTGGAGGCACAGTAAGAACAAATAACCAATTGATAAAACAAGATATTGGCGTTATAGCAGGACTTGACCCTATCAATATAAAACCAACTACTGACTTTAAATCTCTTATTGAAAAAAGTGATGCTGTTATTGATTTTTCTACTCCCAAAAATACATTAGAATCATTAGAAATTGTTGCTAATACCAATAAAGAACTCGTTTATGTAATTGGCACCACTGGTTTTAGTGAAAAAGAAACCACGCAATTAAAAAATTATGCTAAAAAAATTCCTTTAATATGGTCTGCTAATATGAGCGTTGGCGTAAATATATTACTTAAAATTACAGAACAAGTAGCTCAATTGCTTGATGAACAATTTGATATTGAGATAATCGAAGCACATCATCGCCATAAAGTTGACTCTCCATCAGGAACAGCCCTTGCTTTAGGGATAGCTGCTGCTAAAGGACGTAATATTGATCTAAATAAAAATTCTATAAAGTCTCGTGATGGAATAATAGGTTCTCGTCCTTGTGCTAAAATTGGTTTTTCTACTATTCGTGGTGGCGATATAGTTGGCGAACATACCGTAATGTTTGCTGGCGAAGGCGAAAGAGTAGAACTTACTCATAAAGCATCAAATCGTAATATTTTTGCTAAAGGAGCAGTGCGAGCTGCTAGTTGGGGCTATAAAAATAAAATTTCTGCTGGACTTTATGACATGGCAGATGTCCTATTTAGCAATAAATAGTCGCTTGTGAAAAAGTCTCTTTTTGTTATCCATGAAAGAAAATCATG
>CAZTUN010000139.1:0-3719 GCA_964616845.1 uncultured Rickettsiales bacterium
TATGATCATGTTACTTGCGAAGGTTTAGCTCATTTTGCAAAGTTACAGTATATTATTGAAAAATCAGTATATTACAAAGGAAAAAGATGGAATTGGTCTAAGGGGTCTGTTACTGACGCCCTAACCTATTATTACAACAATATTATATCCGAAGAAGAGATACGAGAAATAGCAAGGTCGCAACCATTTGATACTATTTTTTCCCTTGGTAGTAATATTTTTGGTAAACCAATTATAAAATTGACTTCAGAACAACAAAGATTATTAGGTTGGGCAAAATTATATACTAACATACATAAGTCTCCAGATTGTCCATCTAAGGAAGTTATTGATGATGATGATATTTTTGATGGTTGGTTATTAATACAAAAAGATAAAAGAGAACAACAAGCTTTAAAAGATAAAACAAACGGATTAATAAAAAATAAAAAGATTGCTAATGCTGATGAAGTTTATATTTTTGAATCCGTAGCAGATAAACAAATTGTAAATGCAATGAATGACCAATATTCAAAAATGATTATTAAAAATAGATTAAATCAGGTTCGTAAGAGCGGAGGAGAATTAAACGAAGTAGATTTAGCAGATGTGCAACAAAAATATATAATTCAAGCCAATCAAGCAGCATTACAAGTTATGAGGAAATAATGTTAACTAAACGGGATATAGAAGGAAAGGAAAAAGAAGATTATTCATTAGCTAAGTTGAAACAATCTTGTATAAGCAAAATGCGAACTATAATGATTGGTGCAATTTGTGATATTGAAGAAAAAGAAAATTTTGAAGAAATGAGAAAGTCTATATTAGATCGAGGGAATAATCTTATTCGATTGTTTGAAGAAGAATTGAAAAATTATACAATTTTACATAAGAGTCATATAGTTATTTTTAAGAAGGAAGGATAAAATGAAGGTTAAAGTCACTCACAACGGACACGATTTATATGTAAAGAAGCCTGGTTATAAAGAATTATCTGAGGCAAAATTACATTCAGCTAAAGTATTCAATCAAGCACGTTTATCAAATGCAATGATGAAATCTCAGTTATGGGATTATATGCGTAATCAAGGTATTTGGAATGATGAACGTCAAAAAGAACTTGATGAAGTTGTTAATTTTATCAACAATACAGTAAAGGAATTAAATAAAGGAAAGAATGGTAAATATAAAAGTTTATCAGAAGCAAGACAAGCAGCGATTAATATTAGATTATCTCGTGTATTACAACGTAATTTGTTATCACAATATACAGAGTTAGAAAACTTAACTATTGAGGGATTATCTGAACAGGCAAATTTTGATTATTTGATGTCAGTTTGTATATATGACGAAAATGGCAATAGAAAATTATCAAGTATTGAAGAATATTTTGATGTTGCAGGAGAAGAAATTATTAAATTGTGTGCTGTTGAATTAAGTTACTTTATTTATAGTGGATTTGATAAGAATTGGGAAAGTACACTTCCAGAAAATAAATTTTTAGCTAAATACGGTTTCGTAGACGATCAATTAAGACTTATTGATAAAGATGGTAAGTTAGTTAATCGTGATTTCAAACTTGTTGATGAAATGGGAGATTTGATCGAAAAAGAAGAAAAACCACAAGAAGATTTTTCAGAATTCGATAATGACCTATGGCAGAAAAATTCCTAGTAAATGTTGACGTAAAAGCTAGATTAGATCAAGCATCTTTATATAAGATTCAAGATGATCTACGTAAAGCTGCAGCGGGAGCACTATCTTCATTTGGTCAGAACATTTCTCCAGATACATCTAAACTATTAAGTAATATTGCTGATGGTTTAGATAAAGTATCAAAGAATACTGTTGTTGCCGATAAGAGACTTGAAAAGTTTGGTGCTCATATCACTTCTTATTTTACTAGATTTGCTGGTTTTACCTTGGCAGCAAGTACAGTATTTAAGCTAATTTCGTCTATTGATGAAGCGAGTGATGCTGCTGTTGAATTTGATACTAAGATGACTAGATTACGTCAAATCACTGGGGATTCTCGCACTGTATTAAAAGAACTTAGCGATGAAATCTTTCGATTATCTACTTCTTTAGGTGTTTCTCAAAAAGAATTATCTAATGCTTCTGAAACGTTAGCACAAGCTGGTTATAATACCACTCAAACTAAACAAGCTTTAGAGGCTTTAGCAAAAGCAAGCGTAGCTCCTACCTTTAAGGATATGGATGAGACCACGGATGGTCTATTAGCTACTTTGAAACAATTTAATTTACAGACAAGTAATTCTACTAGAGTATTATCACAATTAAATGCTGTATCAGCAGCATACGCAGTTGAATCTTCTGACTTAATTAAGGCTATTCAACGTACTGGTGGTGTTTTTGCACAGTCTGGAACTTCCTTAGAAGAATTTCTTGCATTGTTTACTGCAGTTCGTTCTACTACTCGTGAAGCTCCAGAAACTATTGCTCAAGGTTTAAAGACGATTGTTACACGTATTCAGAGAGTTAAAACTAGCGAATATCTAGAAAGATTAGGTATTCGTGGTATTCGTGATGAAACAACGAAAGAATTCGTTGGTGCTTTCGATGCAATTCAAGCATTGTCTCAACAAGTAACTAGATTAAATAAAAGATCTCCAGAAGTTGCTTCTATTATCGAAGAACTTGGCGGAACTAGACAGATTGGTAAAGTTTTACCTTTATTGAATAATTTTAAAATTGCACAAGAAGCTTTACAAGTAGCATTAAGTGGTACTAACTCTTTGTCTAAAGATGCTGCTATTGCACAAGAATCTTTACAAGTTCAGTTTAACAAAACAAAAGAAGAATTAACTAAATTACTTGTTACATTTGCTAATAATGAAGATGTTCGCAAATTTATTAAAGACATTTCTCAAACAACACAATCTCTTATAAGTTTAGCTAATGCATTACAACCAATTTTACCAGCACTACTAATTATAGGTGGTTCGAGAGTAGTTTTAGGTGCATCAAAAATTGCTAGAGGAGCTATTAATCAAGTAAAAACTGGTAATTTTGCTACAGGTGGTTATATTCCTGGTAGATCTACTAAGGATGATTATCCTGCATTATTAATGCGTGGAGAATATGTAGTATCTCAAAAGGGTGTTGATACTGTTGGAACTGAATTTTTGGATATGATTAATAGTGGTGCTGTACCACGTTTTGCAAAGGGTGGTAGAAAAGATTACAGAAAGACTGCTGGAGTTCAACGCGAAACAGAGCAAGAATTAAAACGTATTTTAGGTAGTCTTGGCCCAAAAGATTTATTTAGATTATCTACTAATCCAGGTCTATTAGATACTTTTCGTCAGCAAGCATTATCAAGAGTTGTAGAACGAAATATAGTATCTTCTTTACCTTTAGAGAATAGAAATTTTAGTTTAAGAGAATTTGGTAAAGGTTTACCAGCTTTTGATCAAATTATTAATTCTATTGGTACTTTACCAGCTAATGCTCAAAATTTAGTTAGTGAAGTAGTTCCTGCTCCTAGTTCTTCACCTTATATAGGAAAGGCATTTCCTTCTGGAAAATTAGCTTTTAATTTATCTAAAAATCAAGGTTCTACTGTTGTAGCACATGAAGTTGGTCATTTAGTACAAGAAGGAAATAGACCAAATGCTCAAGGACAATCGTTTCAGGATTACATTGCTGAATTACTTGCTCCTGTTAGAGCACAACAAATTGCCGCAGCTAAGAAAAGCGGATCGTTTTCAGTAATGGCA
>CAZTUN010000140.1:0-3709 GCA_964616845.1 uncultured Rickettsiales bacterium
ATTTCTTTTAAAGCCTTCTTTAGACTGGTTACACTATTAACTTTAGAATATTTTGCTGTTTTTACCCCTATTTGATTAAGAAAATCTTTTTCCCTTAACCTATTTTGTGTAATATATAGACTATTTCTTCCTGGCCTTACTTCAACATATTTTGCAATATAATCAATTGTTTCAACTGGAATATTCTCAAATTCAAATGTTACTATATTTACAGATTTAGCAAATTTTTCTAATAATTTTTTATTCTTATAACTTGCAACCGTAACTTTATCACAAACCTGTGAGGCTGGACTATTTTTTTCATCTGTATATACATGAACAGTCATACCTAGGTTAGCAGCAGCCAAGGCAGACATTCTACCTAACTGCCCACCACCTAAAATACCTATAACTGAACCTGGTTCAATAATTTTCAATTGTTAAACTCCTAAATTAAATCATTACTTATTATTTTTGAAAAACTAAAGAGATTTATTAAACTTTATTCTAGAGGACTGTCCTTTACAGACTTTGTTTGCTCTAACCTAAATTCTTTTAATGATTTAGATATTTTATCATCACTTAGAGCAAGTATTGATGCTGCGCTCAATGCCGCATTTTTTGCTCCAGCCTCACCAATTGCAAATGTTGCAACAGGAATTCCTGCTGGCATTTGTACTATCGATAATAAACTATCAATCCCATTTAAGGTTTTACTTTGTACTGGTACACCAAGAACTGGCAATTCCGTAATAGCTGCAATCATACCAGGTAAGTGAGCTGCACCCCCAGCACCAGCAATTATAACTTTTATACCTATATCTTTTGCCTGCTTTGCAAACTCATACAATCTTTCTGGAGTACGATGAGCAGATATTATTCTAATATCACTATTAATAGAGAATTTATCCAACATATCTTTAGCATGTTGCATCGTCTGCCAATCAGTCTGACTACCCATCACTATAGCGACTTTTATGGTCATTTGCTTATATTTCCTATCTTAATTAATTACAAATATGACTAAAATAAACAGTACAAAACCATATTAAATAGTTTTTATTTAACCATTAGTAAATCTAAATTTAATATTTTTATTATGCAACTATATCATCACACAAACGTTCCCTAATATAGGCAATCTGATCTTTTAGTACTAGCTTTCTTTTTTTTAGCCTTTGAACCAATATTTGGTTATATGAACGTTGAGAAGTAAGATCGCTAATTTGAGCCTTAAGCTCTTTATATTCTGCTTCTAAAATAGCAAGTTTTTCTCTTAATTTTTGCTCCTCAACCATTTTACGTATCCCCTCAATAACAGTAAAATAACCTATTTTTAATTTTCTCTATACCACTCTAACTCCAATGCGCTCAGAATAGGCAAAACTAAGCATCTAATAAAACTATAATTATAGCATAAATAAACATATATAAAAATAAAAATCTATTTCCCTAATGACCTCATAGCTTCAGAAAAGATACCAAGTGCAGTACCATATGTTTTTTGAAGATTTGAAGAAGGATTGTTTGTAGGTGTTTTTTTTGCAGCTTTGTCAGAAGCTTGAGCGGCTCTAGCTTGAGCAGCAGCTTTAGAGGCAGCTTGAGCAGCTCTAGACAATAAATTAGGTAATTTAGAAAAATTATTTGACATAAATATAAAAACCATTTTATCTTTTATTAACTTCCTACCAACGGTAATCTATACATTGCTAAAATATTGTCAATATAAGTATGATTATTTATATATTTTTTAGGCAAAGTTATTTTTATTAATGCCTTGCCATTCTTTTATAAAATTATGTTCAATACCTAAAAGATCAATTATTCTTGCTGTACTGTGTTTTACTATGTCTTCTAACGATTTTGGTTGGTTGTAGAAAGCAGGAACTGGTGGCGCAATAATAGCTCCAATTTGCGCTAATTTAGCCATATTAGATAAGTGACCATAATGCAAAGGTGTCTCTCTTACCATTAAGACAAGTTGGCGACGCTCTTTTAATATTACATCCGCAGAACGACTCATGATATTATTCGTTACTCCTGATGCTATCTCCGACATAGTTTTCACAGAGCAAGGAGCAATGACCATACCATCTGATTTAAATGAACCACTAGCTATAGAACAACTTATATCATCTATATTATGATGGTAGTCTGACATTTTTATAAGATCATTAATTTTATAATTAGTTTCATGAGCAATTGTAATTTGCCCAGCCTTACTTATAATTAAATGCGTTTTTATATTAGAAGCAGTTTCTTTTAACATTTTTAATAAAGAAATGCCATAAATTGCACCAGATGCTCCAGTGATACCAATAATTATATGTTTATCTTTTGACACAATCTAGTGCTCCTTCTCATAACTTGCAACATTTCGTTATATATCAATCTCTTTTACAAAAGAAGACAAGCTTTTACAGCAATAATTATATTATTACAAGTTATTAAAGATACTAGCTTCTAAACTTAGAAAATTATGATATAATGATAAAACTGTTGTTATTGTTAAATTAAGTGGAGGTTTATAATGTCTATAATAGCATATATTGATTCCTTAACTAAAAAGCATAGTAACTTAGATAAGCAAATAGAGAAAGCATTCCTATCTGGTAGTGATGTTACCACCTTAAAGAAAGAAAAATTACTCCTAAAAGATCAAATAAATAAATTAAAAACCTTAGGAAAAAACTCAAATACTACTAAAGTCGCATAGAATTTAGTCTATAGTGTATTAAAATAAGATCCACATAATTGAAATTAATCTTAATCACTATAATTAACGTATAAATTAAGATATTCTTAGTATTTTAAGAATATACTCAGCATATAGATCAATTAATCTCTATGGTATTTTATGCGCATTATATCGTTAATTACTTTCTTAATTATCTTATTTAATATAGATTTAAGCTTTGCATCTTCATTTGATGCAAAAAATTTTATGAAAGAAATTTCCGATAGTGCCTTTAGAACCCTAAATTCAAATAAAGCAGATTCTTTAAAACAACAAGAATTAACTAAATTATTCGTGCATGCTGTAGATATTGATTGGGTAGGAAGATTTTCTATTGGGAGATATTGGAAAGATCTTAATGACGAAGAAAAGATAGAATATAGCAAGAATTTTAGAAAATTTTTAATTAAGCAATATGTCAGTAGATTTAAAAACTATAACAATGAGACATATAACATTATAAAGACTATTAGCGAAGAAAATAATAAATACATAGTTTTTACTACTATAAAATCAGCCAGTGGGAATAATATCATTGCTAATTATAAAATTCATCAAACTAAGTCTGGTGATTATAAAATTTATGATGTTATAGTTGAAGGGATTAGCTTATTAAACACTCATCGCTCAGAATTTAATTCTTTACTCTCAGAAGGTAATAAGAAAAAATTTCTTACTAGTCTGAAAGATAAAGTAAATTCTCCTTCAGACTAGCATTTATAATCTATAGCAACTAATTTTTTTATCTCTAATTATAAATTAAGCACGAGCATTTACTTTTACAGGCACTGCTGGTTCTGCTGTAGCATTATTTACAACAGCTGCTTCTTTTGCTTTTGTTGGTTCTGTAGTTTTTCCTTTTGATTGTTGCGGCATATTGGCTGCAACTGACTTACTTTCTCCTGAATTTTCTTTTGGCTTAGAAGAAAATATTTTACTGAAGAAAGAACTAACCGCACAAACAGCTTTTTTTATAAGAGCTCCTGTACCTAC
>CAZTUN010000141.1:0-3659 GCA_964616845.1 uncultured Rickettsiales bacterium
CTAGGTATTGGTGGTATTCCAAAAGGTAGGATAATAGAAATATATGGACCTGAAAGTTCAGGAAAGACTACCCTTACTCTGCATCTTGTAGCTGAAGCACAAAAACAAGGTGGTACATGTGCTTTTATTGATGCAGAACATGCCCTCGATCCAGTATATGCACAAAAATTAGGTGTTAATGTTGAAAATTTATTGATTTCACAACCAGATACTGGAGAGCAGGCTCTTGAAATAGCTGATACTTTAGTTCGTTCAGGTGCGGTTGATGTGGTTATAGTTGATTCGGTGGCTGCTCTTACTCCTAAAGCGGAAATTGAAGGAGAAATGGGCGATTCACATATGGGCTTACAAGCAAGGCTAATGAGTCAGGCTTTGCGTAAATTGACAGGTTCGGTATCAAGAACTGGCTGTATCGTTGTATTTATTAATCAAATAAGAATGAAAATAGGTGTAATGTTTGGTAGTCCTGAGACAACTACAGGCGGAAATGCGCTTAAATTCTATGCTTCAGTAAGACTAGACATTAGAAGAATAGGCTCTTTAAAAGAAAAAGAAGAAATTATAGGCAGTCAAACTAGGGTAAAAATTGTTAAAAATAAGGTTGCTCCGCCATTTAAACAGGTAGAATTTGATATTATATATGGTGAGGGAATTTCTCGTGCTGGTGAAATTATTGACATGGGAGTTGCAGGAGATATTATAGAAAAATCAGGATCTTGGTACTCATATAATAGTGTAAGAATTGGTCAAGGTAAAGAAAATGCCAAAGACTATCTTGCTAAGAATCCTACTATAGCAGATGAGATTGAGAGTAAAATTCGTTTGAAATCTGGTCTATTTTCTGTATCCTCCGCCCTTGATGTCGACAATAGTGATGGATTAGGTTCAGATAATGGTGGAAAATCTAAAGCCAAATCTAAGCTAGAGGTAGATGCGGTTAGCAACTTTTAAAAACTTGTGATGTTTTATGCAGACAGTTAATCATATTCGTAAATTATTTTTAGATTATTTTGCTCGTCAAGGGCATAATTTAACCCAATCTGCGCCATTAATTCCTCATAATGATCCTACGCTAATGTTTGTTAATGCTGGAATGGTTCCATTTAAAGACGTGTTTACGCAAAATGAAAAGCGTGATTATGTTAGAGCAGCTAGCGCACAAAAATGTGTTAGAGCAGGCGGTAAACATAATGACCTAGATAATGTTGGTTATACTGCAAGGCATCATACATTCTTTGAAATGTTAGGAAATTTTTCTTTTGGTGATTATTTTAAAGAAGAAGCAATATATTATGCTTGGGAATTGCTAACAAAGCATTTTATGATATCTCCAGATAAATTGTTAGTAACAGTTTATCATGACGATGATCAGGCTTTTAATATATGGAAAAAATTAACTTCTTTTCCTGATCACAAAATCATTAGAATTAAAGGTTCTGATAATTTTTGGATGATGGGTGATACAGGTCCGTGTGGTCCTTGTTCTGAAATATTTTATGATCATGGCGAATCTATTTTTGGTGGACCTCCGGGGTCTAAAGATCAAGATGGCGATCGTTTTGTTGAGATTTGGAATATTGTATTTATGCAATTTGAAAGTTTGGCATCAGGTGAGAAAATAAACCTACCTAAACCATCAATAGATACTGGCATGGGTCTTGAGCGTATAGCTGCTGTTCTACAAGGTGTTCATGATAATTATGATATTGATTTATTTAAAAATTTAATTACTCAATGTAAAGAAATTAGTGGTATAGATAATAAAGAACATCACAACTCTTATAGAGTAATTGCAGATCATATTAGATCAACAAGCTTCTTGCTTGCAGATGGAGTTATGCCTTCTAATGAGGGGCGGGGTTATGTTCTAAGAAGAATTATGCGTAGAGCAATGCGTCACGTAAAGCAATTAGGTTATAATCAGCCATTAATGTATAAATTAGTACCTAGCTTAGTTCAGGAAATGGGAGAAAGTTATCCAGAATTACAGCGTGCTAAAAATATGATAGAAGAAGTACTAAAATTAGAAGAAGAAAATTTTAACGAGACATTAGATCGAGGTCTAAAACTACTTGAAAAGGAAACAGCAAATCTTACTAAGGGTTCTTCTCTAGCAGGCGATGTTGCATTTAAGCTATATGATACTTATGGTTTTCCTTACGATCTAACCGTTGATATTTTGCGTGCAAGAGAAATAAAAGTTGATGAAGAAGGCTTTAAAGTTAGCATGGAAGAGCAAAAGAAAAAAGCTCGTGCTGCTTGGAAAGGTTCAGGAGAACAGGCAACTGATGAATTATGGTATAAAATAAAAGAAACATCAGGAGCTACTGAATTTATAGGATATGATTCAATTAAGGCTCAAGCCAATATAGTTGCAATTATAAAAGATAAACAGCAGGTTGATGTTGCAAATGCTACAGATAAGGTAAGCATAATATTAAATCAAACTCCTTTTTATGGACAGTCAGGTGGACAAGAAGGTGACCATGGTAAATTAATTGCGCATAATTTTGAGGCAAATGTTTTAGATACTACAAAATTATTGGGTAGCCTACATGTTCATTATACTGAAGTTAAATTAGGCTCTATAAAAGTTGGAGATATAGTTACTGCGGTAGTAGATCAAGAAAGAAGAGATAAATTAAGAGCTAATCACTCGGCAACCCATATTTTGCATGCCGTACTACGTCAAGTATTAGGAACACATGTAACGCAAAAAGGATCTTTGGTTGCAGAAGATCGTCTAAGATTTGATATAAGTCACCCAAAACCTTTGAGCGAAGACGAAAAAAATATTATTGAGCTTAAAGTAAATCAAATAATAGCAGAAAATAGTAAAGTTGAAACCCATTTAATGTCACCAGAATTTGCAATTAAATCTGGAGCAATGGCTCTATTTGGTGAGAAATATGGTGATGAAGTAAGAGTTCTTTCTATGGGAAGTAAGGATAAGGACAATAAAGCATATTCAGTAGAACTATGTGGCGGAACACATGTTAATAGAACTGGCGATATTGGCTTATTTAAAATTGTTTCTGAAAGTGCTATTGCATCTGGAGTACGTCGTATAGAGGCAATGACTGGGCTTGCGGCAATAAGTGAGATGCAAAAACTTTCAAAACAACTTACTGATATTGCTAATCAGATGAAAGTTACACCTGAACAAGTAATTGATAGAATTGAGGCTTTAAATAAAGAGCGTAAAAATCTTGAACAAGAATTATCTAAAGCTCGCAAATCTGCTGCTATGGGGGGTGGTAGTGAAGATAAAATAGAAAAAATTAATGGTGTTGGTTTTTGTGCTAAAATATTTGACGATATGCCAGTAAAAGATTTACGTGATTTGGCAGTTGATCTACAGAAGAAATATCCAGAAACTATAGTAGTTTTAGCAAGCAAGAGCGATGGTAAGGTATCTTTTATTATCGCAATTGATGATAAGATAACCAATAAATATAATGCTGCAAATATCATAAAAGAAATTGCTCCAATGCTCGGCGCAGGTGGAGGAGGTGGTAAGCCTAACTTTGCCCAAACTGGCGGCACAAAACAAGAGGTAATAGAAGAGGCTATTAATTTTATAAAAGCAAAATTATAAGTTTAGTTTATTTAGTCTGCCGTGAAAAAGTCTACGAGCCACTCTTAGATTAGGCTATATA
>CAZTUN010000142.1:0-3578 GCA_964616845.1 uncultured Rickettsiales bacterium
AATTGCAGGAAGCGGCGAAGAAGAGCCTAAACTTAAGGAGTTAGTAAACGAGCTAAATCTAGGCGACAAAGTAGATTTTAAGGGACGAGTTACAGATGAAGAACGGGCAGAACTATATACCTCTAGTTGGGTTGCAGTACAACCTTCTATAGTAGAAGGTTGGGGCCTTACGAATCTAGAAGCTAACTTTTGTGGCACCTGTGTAGTTGCAGCTAATTCGGCAGGTCTTAAAGAATCAGTAATTGACGGCAAAACAGGAATACTTGTTGAACAAAATAACATAGCAGCCTTTGCTAATGCCATAAATATGATAATAGAAGATGAGAGCTATAGAAATTACCTTGAAAAAAATGCACTCGTTTGGTCGAAGAAATTTTCATGGGAGAACTCAGCAGAAATATTGTTAATGATTATTGAAAATAAGCTTAGAACAAACACTAAAAAACAAATGGAGGGGGAATTTGCATATGAGTAAAGTTAGCTTTTTTGTGACAATAAAAGAATACCTATACACACTTAGTAGAAATAAACAGTATGAAGAGTTTGAGTTCCCAGAGAGAATTGATGAATGGGAGTTTTATGAACAAGTTAACAAAGGTAGGGATTTTGAAACTGCAATATACAAACATAACAAAAAACAATCATTTGTAAAAATTTGGAAGGGTTATAAGAAGGACCATCGATATTATCGTCTTCTGAACGAATATGATTTATATATACAGCTTAAGAACTACGCAGAGCAAAACCACACACTTGTAACAGTACCAACCGTGATTCTAAAAAAGGAAGATGTAAATAGCCTAATTATTATGGTGGAGCACCTAAGCGGTGAAAATCTATTTGACAAGCAAGCAGATACTCAGTTTAAAAATTACACTGAAGTCATTAGTTTTTTAGATCAAGCGTCAGATTTTGTAAAAAAGAATTATAAAGACATACCATTTAGGAATGGTAAATATGATTTTCTAACTTTTATACCTTACCTTATTAACATTTTGAGATGGCACCCAAAAAAATTTTTTAACATGGTCGCCTTGGGTTTTTACTACTTAATTAATGTGAAAAGCATATTTAATAATATTGCATACAAACTAGTACATAGGGATCTTCACCTAGGAAACCTGATCTTGGTAAATAACAAGATCTACTTGATAGATCTAGAATTCATGGCTATTTCTACAAAATATGCTGAAGTAGCAAATACACTTAGATTGGAGAGTAGCAGGAGTCCCGAATTTTCGAACAAAATAAAAGCCACATTAAAACCAGCAAATAACAAATATTTAACACTAGATCTTATCGCAACTTTGTTTAGGTGGGGTGTTGAGGACGCATTCGTGGAAGAAGATAAAAAATATGCTTTTTTGAAGTTTGTAAACAGCAATGTAAAAATGAATCTTATTGGAACACTAAGAAGTCTATTTTTCAAACCCTTTAAATTTGATAACCAAAATGGTGTAGTACTTTGCTACCATGGAATTGGGGGTAACTCAGTTTATGATGTTGATCTAGTTGATTTTCAACAACAAATCAATGAACTTTCTAAAAGATCAACATTCTTAACCCTAGATCAACTACTTTTAGGGGGAAAAGGTATAGCAATAACTTTCGATGATGGACAGAAATCGATTAAACCCGGACTTGATTACCTTGAAGAAAGAAAAATTCCTTACACAATCTTTATTATTACAGACCCAAAAAATGTAGATAGTGAGTTTCTAGGCCTAAAAGTGGACTTATTTAGTGATTATGAGATTAAGAATCTATCTAGATCACCACACTGCACGATTGCTAGCCATTCAGCAAGACATACTGACTTGACTTTGCTAGACACAACTGAGCTCAAAAGGGAAATTCTTGAATCCAAACAAAAACTTGAGAAATTAATAGAACACGAAGTTAAGTACTTTGCTTACCCAAGAGGCAAATATAACACAAGAGTTGTTGAAATCGTAAAAAAATCTGGTTATAAAGCAGGGTTTAGCATTGAACCTGGCTACTTTAAAAATGAAAATAAATATGCTTTGCCAAGAACAGTTATAAATGTAACTCATGGGTATGACGAAATTAGCGCACTTATTTCAAAACAGATACAAGAGTTGAAAAGACTAATAGTAACAAGGAATATATGGAAAAGGATTAATTATGAGAAATAAGCCAACTATTACAATAGGTATACCAGCACATAATGAAGAGAGAACAATATCCAATTTACTTGAAAGTATAAGTACTCAAGATTCGTCACACTACAAACTTGATAAAGTATATGTAGCATGTGATGGTTGCTCAGACAATACAGCAAAAATTGCAGGTAATTTTAGGAATGTTACAATAATTGATGACGGATACAGGAAAGGACAGGCGGCCAGACTTAGCGAATTCTATGCTTTAAATAAGAGCGACATATTTGTGACATTTGATGCAGATGTTGTACTGGAACATAAAAATGTTCTTAACGAAATAGTCAAGTCATTCAAAAATCCTATTGTAGGAATAGTTGGAGGAAACCCAATACCATTTGTTCCGACGAACTTAGTTGAGAAATTCATAGTAACATGGTTAGAAATTTGGTATTTAACAAGAAAAGATTATAAAGAAGGACGTAACATTCACAACCATAATGGCAAAGTTTCAGCTGTCACGAGAGAAGCTATTGAAGGAGTGATTATACCGGCTGACATTTATTCAAATGACGATTTCTTATTCGTGTCTATTGTAAAGAAAGGTTTTGTGTTTGAATTTGCACAAAATGCTAGAGTTTTATACAAAGTCCCTAATAACCTAAAAGATTATTTCCTGCAACACGGCAGATTTATATCACTAAAAGAAAATATAATAAAATACTTTGGCGACGATACAGAAGATATATATATAATTCAAAGTAAATATAAGATAAAAGCTTTTGTTAAAGTTTTCTTTAAACATCCAATTAACACATCAATTGCAGTTTTATTTGAAGCATATCTTAGACTATTTAAAGATAAGTTAAAAGAAAAATACGAAGGTGTCTCATGGACAAAAGCAGACTCAACCAAAGGGGCAGCCACTACATTGAAAGGAGCATTTTAATGGAAATTACAGTAGGAATTCCAGCTTACAATGAAGAAAGAAACATAAGAAATTTACTTAAGGCAATATTGGATCAAGAAGGCGTGAAAATCTCAAAAATAATCTTGGTTGATGACGGAAGTAGCGATAACACGGTTGTTGAAGCGAGAGCTTTAAAAGATGAAAAAATTATGATCGTAGAAAATCCAATTAGGCTAGGAAAGAATAATGCACTTAATACTATATTCAATAATAGTTCAACAGATTTTCTTATTGTATTTGATGCCGACATTAAACTAAGTAATAAACAACTATTTAAAAACGTTCTAGAGAAAGCTAAAACACTAGATTGTGACTTAGTGTCTCTAAAAGTCAATCCTGTGGGAGACATTAACTTTGTCAGTAAGATAGTTAGTTATGGCCAAAAAATTAAGAACTATTATTACGAAAATACAAAATGCCCTGACAATGTGCACACATGCGTGGGCAGAGGTCTAGTTTTATCTAAAAACCTATATAAGAGTATTAAG
>CAZTUN010000143.1:0-3497 GCA_964616845.1 uncultured Rickettsiales bacterium
AAGTCATGATTTTCTTTAATGGATAACAAAAAGAGACTTTTTCACAAGCGACTATCTAATTAACCCAAGAAGGCTCAAATAAATTAAGTAATAAAGTTTTATATCTTATTACAAATCCTCGGTCTTAAATTCACTATAACCTTCATAGTAATAGCTAACATCAATTCCCTTCATGAAGGTTTCGCGGTCATCGATTTTATCGGTCAGTGCGGTTTTAAGGAGTTGCTTGATCTCAACATCTTTCACCACGCTGCGCTCCATAGCTGATAGATACGCCTCTTTATCCACCAGATTCCAATCAATCACTTGTCTAATATTGGCTTTTAGCATGACATCTAACCAGATACGCATTGCACGACCATTACCCTCACGGAAAGGATGGGCGATGTTCATCTCAACGTATTTTTCGATTATTTCATCGAAATTACTTTGTGCCATACCATCGATATGTTCCAGAGATTGCTTAAGATACATCAGTGGCGCAAAACGAAAATTGCTCTTGGCGATATTAACCTTGCGGATTTTTCCTGCAAAGTCATAAATATCTTCAAACAAAATGCGATGAATTTTGACCAACCCAGTGAATGTCCCCACCTCAATCTTGTTGATTTCTCCACTCTCAAAAAGTTGCTTAGCTTTTTGCTTGCTGATTTTTTCCTCAGCTCGTCTAAGCTCAACCTGATTAGTAATATTTAATTTATTTTCTAGTACCATATTACTTCTTTTCCCCTGCGATAAATCCATTCTCCTTAAGTAGTTTTCTCTATTAATTTCAGATATGCCGCAACTTCACAATTTGTCATTATGTCAGTATAAATTGAAGCTTCTTATTCCGATTATTTTGTAAAAAATATGAGAAAATTTTCTATATAGCAAGAATTGAATCCTGTGTGCTATAGTACTAATCGGTCGCCAAAACATAGAGTTGTCTTTGTGACAAGAAGTAAATATTTTAAGATAGTCTTGTTTTTGCTTATATCTAGCTTATAAAAGTGGCGTTTTTTTCTATTATTAGAATTATCCTAGTCCTGGTCCTAGTCCTTGCCTTGGAGCTTCTGCTCTAGCTTCATCGAGTCGATTTCTTGGTTGATTACCATCTTGTGCTATTTGATTTTGCTCTAATATAGGTCTTCTTTGATTGATTCTTGCCATTACTGTATCATTAGGAGCATTATCACAAAAATCTCTAATATCTTGCAATATTTGCTTTGTCTCTTTACTAGAAAAATTATTGCCTGCTACTTGGTTTAATTGTTGAGTAAGATTGCGCATAATTTCTTGATTTTCTTGAGGAAAATATCGTTGTACTGCTGGCTTGCCTAACATAGTTTTTATACTATGAAACGAAATTCTAACTCCTTCCGCATCAGCGCGGCTACCCTTACCAGTTGCGTCTGTACGAATAATATTATCTATTTTAGCTTGCAAGTCAGCAACTATTTGCTCTTTTACTAAATGACCTTCTTGTGATATCAAAGAAGAATTTATAAAATCACCAGCACGTTCTATATGACCTTTATATGGATTTAGTCTGGCTAGGTCTTTTTCACAATTTATTGCTCTTAATTCATCGTCCATAGGTGCTAAACCAACTAATTGTTTAGCATAGCTTGGCAGTTTCATTATATCTTTATTACCACCACAATAAGCCGAAAATTCTGAAGAGTTATTAAATATATCTTGTAGCATTTGTACTGCCTCTCCTGTTTCTCTACCAAACACATTAGTTATATCTTGTGATATATTATCTAATTTTACAAATCCATCTGCTACCAATTGATCTACTTGCTGAACTTGGTTTGAAGCTTCAGCTTGAGTATTTTCTGCCCTATTTGCCCTATTTGTTCTTCTAAATATTCTTTGTAAGAAAGTTGGTTTAGTATTTACTTGACTCATTTGCGCATCAATTGCTCTTTCTTTGTCTATAAGACTATCTCCAATTCCACCAACTTTTGTTATTTCTGTTGGTAACCATTGCCCTCTAGTTAATAAGCTAAGTTCCTTATAAACTATCTCACCTATCTTAGCTTTTATATCTCCTAGGTGTTGATTATCTTTACCCACGGCACTATATATATAATTTCTATTTCTTCTAATCTCTTTAGCTTGATTCAAAAGACCAATTGCCTGCTCATCTAGCCTAAAATTTATATTCTCTGCTCTTCTTGTAGTCAAAGTTTCTAGTAATTTATATACTTCTTCTCTTGACCCCATTTGCTTCTTTTGATCATCACTAGTATATTTTTTAGAAATAAGATAATCTGCTCTTCTTATCTGATTTATATTAGATTGATTAAGATTATTATTAAATTTAGTTCTAAGAGTACTGTTCTGTAGTATTATAACGTCTTTAACTATTTCTAGCACAATTTTTCTATATTCTTTAAAATTATCGTTTAATGATAAGCGCAGCAAATCTTGCATCGCCAAAGCAACTGTTTTATCTATTCCTAATTTATTAAGTTCTCTATTGGATTTAATTGCATCGCCTAATTTTTTATTTAGAAATTGAATTTTTTGTAAATCTCTTGCTGTATCTAAAACAGTTTGACTGGTCATAGGTCTTTGATTAACTAAACTTCTATTAGCTCTATTTGTATTTTGATTAGGGTTTCTAACAGATGTTATTTGACTTTTTATTAACTGGTCTAAGTCCCTATCAGCAAAAATCCTTGGTAGTGCTGATTTTGATTGCAAAAGTTTTTCTATACTTGCTTCAACTGTACCTAGATCTTCCCTTCTTGGGTCAGTTAATGGAGCAACTCTACTAGGAAAGATTCTATAAAATAAACTTCTCATATGGCAAATTTCATATTAAATTAGACAATTATTAATATAAGATTCTACCATCTAAAAGTTAATTTTTTATTAAATGCCATGAAAAATATAACCTATTTATTATTTTTATTATACTTGTTATTATTACCTAAATATGGCTATTGTAACTGTTTTGTTGCTTTGGAAGCTGGCAAAATAATCGTAGAAGAAGGAGAATGCAAAAATAGATATTCTCCAGATGCAACTTTTAATATTGCTCTAAGCCTCATTGGCTATAATGAAGCCATATTAATTGATGAGAGTAATCCTAATATACCATATCAAATCAACTATAATGCAGATCTTGACTTATGGAAAAACCCCCATAATCCAAAAATGTGGGGCTTAGATGGCTGTAAATGGTATTCACAATATATCGCCAATAAAATTTCCATGCCTAAATTGCATGATTATATAAGAATATTTAATTATGGCAATCAAGACCTCTCTGGTGATGCAGGAAAAGATAACGGCATATCTAACGCTTGGCTTTCTAGTAGCCTTAAAATATCTCCTGTTGAACAAGTACAGTTTCTTGAAAAATTACATAACTCAAACTTAAGAGTAAGTAAAAAATCATACCAATTAACAAAAAGAATTATATATAACGAGAAATTAGAAAATATGTGGGATTTATATGGTAGAACAGGAAGAGGAAATTATGTTAATAAAAAAGATTC
>CAZTUN010000144.1:0-3462 GCA_964616845.1 uncultured Rickettsiales bacterium
CCCCAAAACCCCAAAACCCCAAAACCCCAAAACCCCAAAACCCCAAAAAAATAATATTGAAAATAAAGGAATAAAAAATAAATTAGAAAATTAATCATAATATTTTAAAAAACATCGAAGTAATCGGTTTTGGAACATTGCCGGATGAAAGAAATACTAAATTTATTCTAAAAGGATAAAAAAGCATTAATTACAAGACTTCCTAGAAATAAAGATTCATTATAAAATAGTAACACAAAATTTACCGTAGAATACTCTCCCTATCCCAGTACCCCAAAAGGTAGGGATATTCCATAGGGATTAAGGGAAATCCAAACAAGATAATATATTATTATATTTTTCTTTTGGTATCCGAAGCTTGATAATAATCTAGGAGGATTAATGATCCTCCTAATCTAAAATATGCTGTTGACTAATAGGTAAGTCATAAATTTTTGGTATTTACTAATGAGTGTTCGAATCACTCCAGCATAAAAATCTATTTATTTACTGGTATGCATGCTTCGCACGTAATAAAACTAGTTTGTGTATATAGTAGGCATGCAATAATGCTGACCTTCTAGGTTGTGTACTACCACACGGTCAATAGGTAAGTCATAAATTTTTGGTATTTACTATTGAGTGTTCGAATCACTACTCTCTCTTAGGGAGAGGTAGAAAAAGGAAGATATAGTTCAATCGGTAGAGCGACTGTATGTGGCACAGTAAGTTCCCTGTTCGAGCCAGGGTATCCTCCCATTTTTTTACAATAATAATTATCATATTTATACCAATATGATATATACAAATAATAATTAAATTTATAAAAATAGTCTTTTAAAATGGACAATTTAATCCACTTTGTTATATTTCATAGGAGCCACTACTCCTTTAACTATAAATAAAATATATGGATTAAAAGCCTAAGTAGTTTAACGGTTAAAACCTTAATTTCATACATTAAAGATGAGAGTTCGATTCTCTCCTCAGGCTGTATAAATATACAATTTATAATATACGAAGGTATGAGCATCCGAATCCAAAAATACTCTTATAAGTAGTAAGCCTCCGTATCCCAAAGGGATTATTACGGAGCCTACATTTTTATAAGATGGATAAGATCAATTCCTTCGTTTACCTCTTTATAAAATTTATCCAATGATAATAATATCTATTTTATCTCTTTTACTTTCTAATGCCGTCAATAGCAGACGTGATATATCAATTCTATATAATAGAATTGCTATGTTAATTTTAATTTATTGTATTTTAAATGATATAGCTTCTTTAACTGTAGTAACTAAAGGTATCGGTCTACATGGAGGTTTATTATTAATTACAAATCTTACACAAATTTTCCATATTTTCTTATTTATAGTTAGTATATTGATATTGACATTAACTAGTTTTTATCCTAGAAAAGTGTGAGTATCAGAATATTCATCTTTAAAAGATTTAATAGCTAATAAATTTGTATATTATAATACTAAAATTATAAATAAAATGGGAGAACAATTCAAAATTATAGAATACCCTTTAATATTATTATTCATAATTACAGGGGCTATATTCTTAATGTCAACTAATGATTTAGTTTCTATTTTCCTAGCCATAGAATTACAAAGTTACGGTTTATATATATTAAGTACTATATATAGAAATTCAGAATTATCTACTACAGGAGGATTAATGTATTTCCTATTAGGAGGATTAAGTTCATGTTTTATCCTATTAGGAACAGGTTTAATATATGCTAATTCAGGAAGTACTAGCTTAGATGGTTTATATATTATAACTAGTATAAGCGATATAAGTTCTACTGATTTATGATACAAACCTTATTATATAAATTTATCTTTAGTTATATTTACAATAGGATTCTTATTTAAAGTAAGTGCAGCACCTTTCCATTTCTGATCACCAGATGTTTATGATGCTATACCTACAATAGTAACTACTTTTGTAGCTCTTATAGCTAAGGTTTCTATATTTATATTATTACTACAATTAGTATATTATACTAATAATAGCTTTACTGAAATGAGCTGAACATTTATATTATTACTAAGTTCTTTATTTTCATTAATAGTAGGAACAGTAGTAGGTTTAACTCAATTTAGAATAAAAAGATTGTTTGCTTACAGTACAATCTCTCATGTTGGATTTATGCTTTTAGTTTTAGGTATATCAAGTGTTGAATCTACTCAAGCACTTATATTCTATTTAACTCAGTATATTATAAGTAATTTAAATGCCTTTATGATATTAATTGCTATAGGTTTTTCATTATACTATTATACTAGTGAAAACAAAGAACATGAAGAATTAATGGATAAAAATAACTCTCCAATACAATTAATAAATCAATTAAAAGGTTATTATTATATTAATCCTTTATTAGCCTTAAGTTTAGCTATTACTATCTTCTCATTTGCAGGTGTACCACCTTTAATAGGATTCTTCGGAAAACAGATGGTAATAAGTGCTGCTTTAGATAAAGGTTTAATATTCTTATCTTTAATAGCTATAACAACTAGTGTTATAGGTGGAGTTTATTATTTAGGTATAATAAAAGAAATGTTCTTTAGTTTACCTGATTATAAAGTTAATACTTTATTAGAAAATTTAGTATTAAAAGGTAATGTATTAAATAATAATAAAACAGTAATTAAAAATGTAAACTTTAAATATAATAATATAGTTATATCAAGTCCTCTGGCTTTTGTTATATCTAATATAACACTTATAATTTTATTATTCATATTTATGAATCAAGAATGACTAAGCATGGGTACCATATTGGTACAAATCTTATTTAATGGTTAAATGAGCAGTGTTACATTACTTTTTATTATTGTATCTATTATAGCTTTATTATTTTTAGCTCTTAATTTTATTTTAGCTCCTCATAATCCTTATCAAGAAAAATATAGTATATTTGAATGTGGTTTCCATAGTTTCCTTGGACAAAATAGAAGCCAATTCGGAGTAAAATTCTTTATTTTTGCTCTAGTATATCTTCTTCTTGACTTAGAAATATTACTAATATACCCTTATGGTATGAGTATTTATGAAAATGGTATATATGGATTAATAATAATGTTAATCTTCACATTCATTATTACAATAGGATTCGTATTTGAATTAGGTAAAAGTGCTTTAAAAATAGATAGTAGACAATCTTACAATTATTTCTACAAATCTCAAAAATTTATCAATACTTTTATTGAAAATAAATAAGGCTTATTGTCTTAAAAAAAAAATAATTTATTAGCTTTAGCCGTAAATTTCCACTATTCCTTAAAACTAAGGAATATGGTAACAGGTAAAGTGAAACCAATAAAAAATTTACCATTTATTTTGTGAAATTTACATTTCTAACATTTAAAAATATAACAATATACGATATTTTTATTTTTAACATTATAAAATATTATGTTACAATCATCAAAAATAATAGGAGCAGGATTAGCTACAGTTGGA
>CAZTUN010000145.1:0-3429 GCA_964616845.1 uncultured Rickettsiales bacterium
GCAGCAGTACCTTTGATTAATTGAGCTAATTCAACTAAATCTTTTTTTAATAATAACTGTAATAGTTTTTCTGTATCCATATTAGGTTTATCTTTAAGTACAGCACAAACCTCGGCAAATAATAAACGTGCCGCTTGCGTCCAAAATGGATCGCTATTGCCGCGATCACTAGGAATTAAAGCGTCAGCTATATTATTTAAGTCAGCAATATGTCTGATTTCGTTAAAAAGATTCCATGATGGGCTGCGCATATCTAAAGGATTTAAAATAATATCTTTATCTGGTAGATAAAAATATTTAGCAAATACTCCCATTTTATCATAAATAATAGCGCGGTCACCATGATTTCTTATTTGTTCAATTAAATTGCTAATTAAAACAGTTTTTCCTGAACCAGAACCACCAGTTATTATAGTATGCATTGATTCGCTATGAGCAGGGTAACTAATTCCTGCTAGGGTGTAATTGCTTTTACAGTCATATTTTAAATTATAGCGATTTATCATTTGAGTTAATTTTTTAACGCAAAGTAACTTGCCTCCACGCAAATAATTTTGTGCCGCCATTGCTTTGCCGCGATAGATAAAAAATATAGCCAGCGTTATTAAAACTATTATTATATCAAGAGAAGAGTAGGTTAGAGCATTTTTTAGCGAGTAAAAAAATTTATCTTTCAAGAAAGATAAATATGATGAATTTATAAATTCATGAGCTTGTACAATTATTTGCTTATTATTATAGTTTAAGGAAATATTAAAATTATAATTGCCTAATAATTGAGCTTTAATATCAACTAATATTAAGATCCATAATAAATAAAATTCATCATTAGTTAATGATTTATTTAAAAATGCTAAAATAATTACTAAGCCAATAATTATAGCAAAAATAATTAGTGCTTTTAATACTTGCCTTATCATATTAAGACGATGTAGGGTAACTTGCCCGCCACGAATAAAATCACTACTCATGACACTTGCCTTTAATTGCCTCAGGCTCGCTTAAATTTATAAGGTTCTTATCAAGTAACCATTTTAGAGCCTTGCCTTCAGCAAGATTAATAGCATTACCTATATTGAGTTTTTCTGCTAGGCTATGCAATAACATAAGAATATTGGCAGAAAGATAAATATTATATTTATCATGTTTGCTAATATGCGGTTCTAATAAAGAAGTAACAATATTTTCTGGTTGTTTGAGGGATTGGCTGCGAATATAATGACTAAAACTCATTCCAGATGCTTTGGCATTACGCTGAATTTGATCTTTTTCTTCGGCGCTAACACGAAAATTTATAATTATTACTTTGCTTTTATCGTCCATGAGGCAAATATTTATTTAAATTACTCAAAAAAGTTTATCATACGACTATATGAATATAAAATGCAGTTGACAAGAAAAACCTGCGCCCAATCTTTTTAAAGAAAATCATTATAACTAGAATTAGTTGCAATCCAAAACCGAGGTTATTATATTAATTTATTAACACAATCATAAAGGCTTATATGAGCAAAGACAATCTAGTTCCACAACAAACAAATTTACAAGATATTTTATTTGTTATAAATGAAACTTTATGTAAAAATTTTGCAGATTCTGATTTAGTTATAAAGGAAGGATATAAAAATTATTACTTACATATAATTCAAGATCTTTTAACTTACGCGGTTGCCAATAATCAAAACGAAAAAGAAAGAGTAGAAGCAGAGAAAATTTATATAGAAGTAGAACAATTTAATAATAATATTAAACAAGATATAAAGCTTTCTAAGAAAGAAAGTTCTAGTAATTTGAATAAAGAGGGATTGGCAACTCAATATAGAAAATTATTTTCGCAAGCTTCTCTTGGGTTACGAAATATTATAAAAAATCGTAGTGATTTTGCAGACAAAGCAGATAGACTGCATCAAGATATTATATCTGGCACATTTTGTTTTGCCGCTGATAAAATATTAAATCAATATAAAATCGGTCAATTATCACAACAATACCAATATGATAATTCTTTTAAACAAGAAAGAGAACAAATTGATAGCTTGTTAAAGCAAGTATTTGCTAAAGAATCAAAGCAACAAGAAAATTTTTCCCTAGCTAAATAATTTTTGTCATGTTATTAATACAGTTTACTATTGATCATGATAAGGGGAAATAATTATGGCAAGAGAAAATCAGCCATCATCGCAAGTATCAGCTGCTGCGGCAGTAACTAATAAGTTTAATGACTTTGCTTTTTTACAACAAGGAACTCGCGAAGATTTTGAGCAAGAATTTAAAAAAGCATACCAAGAAAAATTGCCAGTAGAACAACGTCAATCAAGATTTGAAGATTTTTATATAGCAGTATATAAACAATATCAGCAAGACTTTAGAGAAGGCAAATATACTGCAGTAGATCAAAAATGCTTTGTGCAATTATTGATTAACTCTGCTGCGATTCAAGAAACTCAACACTATCCTGTCATACAACCCTTCCTTAAAAAAGTAAAAGTGGAATCAGATGTGGAGAAGCAATTAGTAAATGAAGCAAACTCTATATTAGATTTTACTGGAGATGTTGCGTTTACCCAAGGTATCGACGGCTTAAGTTCTTTGCTTGCACAAGTAAAAGCTGATCAAGCACTAGAGCAAGGAAGAGGAGCTCAGGGTTAATTCATGGATTTACTAGCATTAGCAAAACAAGGTAAATATCAAGAGATTAATTCAATAATTAAAGAACATATTGCCAAGCAAAATAGTGCTTTTCTGGTTAGTTTAAATTTAAATCAGCGTGATGAGAATCAAGATAGCTTACTTTCCTTGGCAATTAAAGCTAGAAAATTGTCTTTGGCAAAAACCTTAATTGGTTTAGGGGTTAATGTTAATTTAATTGATTTAAGAGGGTCAAGCATCTTACATAAGGTTATAGATCTTGGTGATGTAAAACTACTAAAAACAATATGTAAAAAATCTGCTAATTTAAATTATATAGATAGAAATGGAGCAACATTATTACATTATTCCGCAAGTTATGGAGAGGCTTGCCTTAAAGAAAAAATAGGTACTGCTGCATATAAGGAAGAAATAATTAAACATAAAAGACAATTATCACAGCGTGAGAAAATAATAGATTTCTTGCTGGAAAAAGGGCTCTCTATTAATGCTATAGATGCTAAGGGACAAACAGCATTACATTGCGCTGCCTCTCATCGAGGAGCAAGTCTTTGTAAGAAACTCATTGATAAGGGTGCTGAGAGATTTCTCAAGGATAAAAATGGCAATAGCGAATATTCTTTATATTTGCAAAAACTTATTAACGAATTTGAAAATGTTGGAAGAAAACCAGAAACCAGCTTTGAACAAGCAAAATCTTATCCCATTAGGGTAAGAAGTTTTACTATTTAGTCTGCCGTGAAAAAGTCTACGAGCCACTCTTAGATTAGGCTATATAAT
>CAZTUN010000146.1:0-3316 GCA_964616845.1 uncultured Rickettsiales bacterium
AAGTCATGATTTTCTTTAATGGATAACAAAAAGAGACTTTTTCACAAGCGACAAGGAAGACTAACTTGAGCGTAATTTATTAGCTTGCCTAATATTTGTAATAGCATCTATTACATCACTTACTGTTGAAATATTTTTATTTTCTATATCGTTTAACATTTTCTCTACTATTTCAACAATATTTATAAATTTTATATTCCCTTTTAAGAAAGCCTCTACCGCTATTTCATTGGCAACATTAAATATAGTTGGTTTTATTCCACCCTCATTTAATGCCTGATATGCAAGTTCAATAGCAGGAAATTTACTAGAATCAACTTGTTCAAAACTTAAATTATTTATTTTTTCTAACTTCAAAGGTTGATATTGTATTTCCATACGCTTGGGCCAAGCCAAAGCGTATGATATAGGAGTTCTCATATCTGGATTTCCTAAATGTGCTAAAAAAGAACCATCTTTATATTCAACTACTCCATGAACCACTGACTGAGGATGAACTAAAACTTCTATTTGATTATTTTCTAAGTCAAATAAACATTTAGCTTCTATTACTTCTAAAGCTTTATTCATCATTGTTGCCGAATCAATAGTAATTTTAGCGCCCATAGTCCAATTTGGATGTTTTAGTGCTTGTTCTAAAGTAACATTGGCTAATTGCTCTTTACTATATGTTCTAAATGGGCCTCCTGATGCGGTAAGTATAATTCTAGCAATTTTTTCTTTCTGTTTTTCATTAAATAATTGGAATATGGCACTATGTTCTGAATCAACAGGAATTATCTTACTACCACTTTTTGCAGCTAATTTATTGATTATATCACCTGCACATACTAAGCATTCTTTATTTGCCAATGCTATATTAGAACCAGCTTCTATTGCTGCAATCGTAGGTTCTAACGCAACTGAGCCACTAATTGCACATAATACTATATCGACCTTATTACTTACTGCCTCAATTAATCCAGATTTGCCTGCTTTTACTTTTATATTTGTGCCAGATAAATAACTCTTAAGTTCATTGTATAAAGTTTCTTCAGCTATAACTGCACATTCTGCTTTTAAGTCTATGGCATCTTTTGCTAATTTCTTAACATTATTTGCCGCAGAAACAGTGTTTACTTTAAACTTAGCCAGTCCATTTAATAATACATCTTTTGCACTTTGACCTACTGAACCTGTTATACCCAATATGCTAACACTACGTCCATGTTCAGAAGAAATTACCATAAAGGAACTGTCCCACCATTTATAATGGCTATAAAAGCAATAAAGGGAGCAGTTGTAGTTATACCATCTACTCTATCTAATATTCCACCATGACCGGGCAATAATGTGCCGCTATCTTTAACATCAAATTTTCTTTTTATCCAAGATTCTAAAAAATCTCCAACTTGAGATACTATTGCTAAAAAAGCTCCAAATATTATCATCATTAAAAATGGCGACCCCATAACGACTCCTACAAAAACATTTACTAGAGCAGCCGCAAACATTCCACCAAATAATCCTGACCAAGTTTTCTTAGGACTAATTGCAGGAAGTATTTTAGGACCGCCAAATGTTTTACCTACAAAATAAGCAGCTATATCTGTTGCCCATACGGTCATAAATAAAAACATAACTATAGGAAACCCTTGCCTTAAATTACGCAAGTACATTAAACTGATTATACTACCAACAATGTATACTATCCCTATTATTGTCCATTTATTATTTTGCTTTTGATCATAACTATCTCCCCTAGTATAAGTCATATTGCACCACTCAAAAGCCATTAATACTGCTGCAACTAGCATTAAAATATTAAATACTAAGCCACCTAACCAAATTATTAAGACTGGAATAGGTAGTACCAAAATTGAAGAAATTATGCGTTTTTTTAGGTTGTCACTAATTGCAAGTACCATATCTACGTTCCCTAGTTCTAAATTCACCTATTGCCATTTTTAAATGATGCTCATTAAAATCTGGCCATAATACATCTAAAAATACTAATTCAGTATAAGCCAATTGCCAAAGTAAAAAATTACTAAGCCTTTTTTCTCCACCAGTTCTAATTAATAAATCTGGCTTTGGTATACCACTAGTATACAAATATTTTTCAATTAATTCTTCATTAATATTATTTATATTAAGTTTATTATCAATAACATCTTTAGTTATTGACTTAACTGCATTGGCAATTTCCTGCTGAGACCCATAACTTATTGCTATATTAAAATACAACTCATTATTATCTTTAGTTGCCTTGGTTGCCTTATCTATTTTATTAACCACTTCAACTGGCAATCTAGCTATGTCACCTAAGATTTTTAAATTAATTCCTTCAGATACTAGTTTATCTATTTTTGTATCTAAATAATAACCAAGTAAAGTCATTAAACTATCTACTTCCTCATGAGATCTATTCCAATTTTCTGCTGAGAAAGCATATACGGTTACATAGCTTATTTTTTCGTTCTTGCAAGCCTGTAACAATCTTTCAAGAACGCTAGCTCCCTGCTTATGCCCAAAAGATCTAGGATATCCTTTGGATTTTGCCCATCTACCATTACCATCCATTATAACGGCAACATGCAATGGAGAATCATTTTTTAATATACCTAACTCACTTTTCAATGTCATACTAAGTCAATCAATAGAATTAGGTTGCCAACTTTTATTCTTTTAGTGCTTTATCCAGAAATTATGTCTTTTTCTTTATGAGACAAAATTTCATCAATTTGAACAATAAAATTATCTGTAATTTTTTGTATTTCATCAGAGTTATTTCTATGTTCATCTTCACTTATCAATTTATCTTTTTCCATTTTTTTAAGACTATCCATGCCATCACGACGAACATTTCTTATCGCAACTTTTGCTCTCTCGGCATATTGATGAGCAACTTTTGCCAATTCCTTACGCCTTTCCTCACTAAGATCAGGAATGGGAACTCTTACAAGACCACCATCTGTGACTGGATTTAGTCCAAGTCCGCTAGATGCTATTGCTTTTTCTACTGCTTGAACATTAGATTTATCCCACACTTGTACCGTAATCATACGGGACTCAGGGACGTTAATTGTTGCTACTTGATTTAAAGGCATTTTTGAACCATATACCTCAATAGTAATTCTATCTAACAAAGATGAATTAGCCCTTCCTGTGCGTAGACCTTTCATATCTGAATGCAAAGAAGTTATTGCTCCTTCCATACGTTTTTTTAAATCAGCAACCAATGCTTTTGACATAATAAACTCCTAAAATTATATTTAATTAGATAATCACCGTAAATTTCCAATTACCTTTTACAGCTTTAGCAAAAGATTCTTTT
>CAZTUN010000147.1:0-3303 GCA_964616845.1 uncultured Rickettsiales bacterium
AATAGCATTAATAAACTCATAATCCATACTAAACAAATCATAAATTGTATTATTAGCTTTATATGGGGTTCTAATTTCTTTTAACTTACCCTCTTGAAAAAGTTTAATTAATTCACCAGTATCAATCCTATTTCTGCTTAATCTATCCAAGTGTTGTACTAATATTGCATTTGCTTCACCAGATTTAAGTTTAGAAAGCATTTCGTCAAAAAACATACGGTTATTATCATCTTTAGCACTTTTTGCTTCCTCATAAATACAAACAAAATCAAGTTTGTTATCGTGTGCATATTTTAATAAAGTAGTTTTTTGAGTATCAAGAGATTGTGCTTGACGATTATCTTCTTCGGAGGATTTTCTACAATAAATTATATATTTTAAATCAGTATTCATAGGTTTTGTGGTGCAGGAGAATTACTATCAAATACAACTTTGAAATAATCGTTATCAGCATTATATAACTCTTTTACAATCCAACCCAAATTTTGCTTCATTAATTCTTTTTCTTTTAACTCGTTTGGTAGCAATTTAAACAATTCTTTCATTTTCTTTTCAGGTTTAGTGCATGAGTTACTAACACTGTATCTTCTTTCAAAATACTTGAAACCATAACCCAATTTTAAGTTTGCAGGTGTATCTTTTATACCCTTAACCAAATAGTCAGTTATGTAGTTACTTATTCCTTTTCTAGATTTAACTTTTTCTAACCTCATTTGAGTACCGCCACCAACATCACTCCAAATGCTTCTTAAAACAACTGCTGGTAAATATTGATTGGTTAATATGTGCATATGTGCGTTATGCGTTTTCTTTTGAAACTCAATAACCCAAACATACTTTAATTTATCTTTTGCTTTGGTTAAATCAAAGTAGAAATACCTACCAGTATTTTCATGAAAGTATTTATACTTTTTTCTTCTTAATATTGTTAAAAAGTGGTTGAAAAGTTTTGTAATATACTTGTGCGTATCATTCTTATACGCACTTGGGATTTTAGTCGAATCTAAGGTTAAAGTAATAAAGTATTCTAAATCATTTAATAAAATTATTTCTCTTATCCAATATTTAAGTCGTATTGCTTTTCTAATACAACAAACGGGACAGCACCAAGAATTACAAGGTATTTTTGAAAATATTACTTGTAAAAGTTTATTACCAGAAACCCTAAGTTTCGCAGATTTATACAAACCACAAAAGTGAGGGGGTGCTGTTCTTAACTCAAATAATTTACCTCTCATTTCTAATTTTGTTTCCTTAATATATTGTTTTAGGTTGTTATCAAGCTTCTGTTGAAATGATCTATAATTAGTCAAGTATAGTAAAGCGGGGTTACCCGTAATTTCGGTATCCCTAGCAAAACCCTTATACTCAATTGTACTTTTTACTTCTGGATTAAATACTTCCTTGGGAGTATCCGACGGTTGCTTCCGCAACTCGTCGGTGGGGTCAATTTTGATAGGAAAATCTAAAAGAGAGGGAGTTTCAAACATTTAAAATTCTCTCTGATAAATTGTTATATCTGTATAAAGCTTTCCCTAAGTAATAAAGTGATATAAATGCTTCTTTTGCTTCTTCATCAGTTAACAAAACCCCATATCTTTCCTTAAAAAAGGTTTTTATTTGTTCAATATCTTCAGTTGTGGGTTTGATTAATTCCCTCATTAAGAGGGAGGTTAAAGCTAAATCAGCAAAGTTTGGGTATCAGTAAAATATTTTTTAGTGACCCTATTCGTATCTAATTTCAGTTTTTTGAAACCAAGGTTCTCTTTCTTTAAGTAGGTTTTTAAACCTCTTAAGTTTGTTTTTAATGAGTTCAAGAGATAGATTATCGTATATTTCTGTTGGTTTCTTACCTTGTTTGTTTAGGTCGTATATCTCACTGGCGAGTTCTATATCCTTAAAGTCAGTAACAACAAAGGGGTTTACAGGTAATTCTGCCATGTTTGGTTCTAACCATTCCCAATTATCATCAATCCAGTTATGTATCTCACTCTTTGATACTCGGTTATAAAAGATAAGCCCCCCAAATTCTCTATTTTGCTTTATATCGTCATCTGCATTTACTTTAACCGACCACTTACTGCTTCTATAAATCAACGAATTATAGTATTCCAAATCTCTAAAAGCGCTGTATTTAGCTAATAAGTAGAAATCAGGTATAAAGTCACTAGATAACCCCAAAACATCTACCACAGTGCCAATTTCAGGGTATTTATAACAGTTTTTTAGGTCATCTATAACTTTGCTAAGGTTAGGTTTAATATCTTCCTGCTCTATAGCGTATTTATCAATAAATGAGGTAACGAAATCATTAAAATACCTACTATTTAACAATATTGAAAGTAGGTTAATGGTGCTTTTATTAGGTTTTTCTATAAGCTCGAGAGGTTCACCCCTGCTTATGATTGTTATATCAGCGATTTGCATAATCCGAAACTCCCCAACACTGGTTGGATTTTACCACAGCTTGCGCTGTGGTTGTTTTCCTTTTATGTGTTGGGGGAGTTTTTACTCGTCTAAATCGTCTTCCTCATCGGAATAATTAAATTCTACTTTGCTTTGCAGAACTATCTCATCTAAGATATTTTTCAAATATCCCTGTTGCTTTGCAATAAGAAAATACTTATGAAGCTTGTCAATATTTATAATTTCTTCAATGCACTGCATATATTTTTCAATAACCTCGTTTACTGTATATAACCTTGAAGCGTTATTCCTAATACCCTCTAAAAGTTCTTCTTCTGTAATAATGGATTTAATTACAAATGTAATGGGATATCTGTGAATTTTATCGATATCTAAAAAATACTTCTTAACATCTAGTGTTTCCGTTACTTGGAATATTTTACCTAGTGGTTTCATAATGAAATCTATACCACCATCGTTAGCATTTGTTCTACCTGTTTTAAAGAGGATTAGATTGTCTTTTTTTAGCTTGTTTACATCGTAACCCCAATAGATAACATGGTCAAAATAGTAATATTTTAGGATTGAGTAGCTAACTATCTCAAACAACCGTGCATCTACAGTGGGTGCTAACAATTTTAGTATAAAATCTTCTGCAAAATTTGTATCTTTTGTACTAATAGATTGCAACTCTAAACATGCTTTCATAAACTGCTCAAAAGAATCTTTCTTCGTTTGCGCATACATATCTATTATTTCTATTACTGCAGAAGCAATATTATAGTTTACTTTACCAATTTTTATATTAAGTAGTTTCTCGTTTATCCAATACCTATTTGTTTCTAAGTTCCTCAATATCGGTACAAATTCAGAGGTTGGAAAATATTTTTGAAATTC
>CAZTUN010000148.1:0-1553 GCA_964616845.1 uncultured Rickettsiales bacterium
ACTTAAGCAATATATTTCTAAATAATTTATCTAATCCGTAATCTAAAATCGCAATTAAGACCCCAAATATTACGGCAAATACCAAAACTGCAAAAGTTAGTTGACGGCTTTGCTTCCAATTTGGCCACTCTACTAGTTTTAATTCCTTCCAACTATTTCTAATATATTTCGGATATAATATTCGTCCTATTAATCTAAATATTTTAAATTTTCCAAGAATTTTACTTAATTTTGAAAAAATAATTGAAAAGGGTTTTATTAATATTTTAAAAAATGAACCTACTCGCGATTTTTTTGATGGTTTATATTCTTCATCAGCAGCTTTTATAGCTCTTTCGCGAAAAGTTTCAGGGTTTTTAACTATTCTTTTCTTATTTGGCTTTGGCGTATTTGCCATTAAAACTCCCACGTTTATCAACTTAAAAAGCCTACATTATATGTAGGCCGTTGATGTCAATACTACCAATAATAACTTCAGAGGTCAATATATATTTTGATATAGTTAAGATCGTGAATATCATTTTCGTATTATCTTTTATTATTCTCGGATATTTAATAATCAATACTGCTAGATTATTAATAAAAAGACTTCAGTCACAATATCTATACAGATCTGCTAAAAACACTTATTTAAAGTTAATAATTCTCGAAGCAGTTATTATTTTCAGTGCTTTTTTAATTCAAAATAATCTATCTTTAATAAGCTTATATATTTTTTCTGGATTTCAATTATTTGTAAGCGCAAGTCTACTGTATTCAACTAAGCAAAATATTAAAGCATCAAAACCACACAACACGACACGAAAATCTCCAATTTCAGAGCTTCCTTCTATTACTGTTTGTATTCCGGCGAGAAACGAGGATAAAGATCTAGAAGAGTGTTTAACGTCTATTCTAAGCAGTGATTATCCTAAACTTGAGATAATTGTATTAGACGACTGTTCTCAGAATAAAAGAACACCCGAAGTTATTAGAAATTTTGCGCAGAGCGGAGTTAGATTTATTGCTGGTCAAGAGCCTCCTGAGCATTGGCTAGCTAAAAATTATGCGTATAAACAAATAGCTGACGTGGCAAATGGTGAATTACTACTTTTTTGCGGTGTAGATAGTAGGTTCACCCCTACAACGATATCTAAATTAGTTAATATGTCATTAAATTCGAATTTAAATATGTTAAGTGTAATGCCACACAATATTCAAAAAGATGGAAATGATATTTCTCGCTCAATAATACAACCGACACGATATGCTTGGGAATTAGTATTGCCGAGGTGGAGTAAAAAAAGAAATCCAGTATTGAGTACATGTTGGCTAATTAAATCTAGTTTATTTAAAGAAGTTGGTAGTTTTGACTCTGTGAGGCGTAAATGCGTGCCTGAAAGCTATTTCGCTTATAAATCTGGTGGAGTTGACAATGGTTATGCTTTCGTTATTTCAGACGATAATATTGGGTTGAAATCAGTAAAAAACATTTCGAGTCAAAAGCGAACTGCTATAAGAGTTAGGTATCCTCAGCTTAGGCGTCAACCAGAAAATATCGCATTGGTTTCGAT
>CAZTUN010000148.1:1653-3297 GCA_964616845.1 uncultured Rickettsiales bacterium
TTAAGCTCGCTTTGTACTCCAACTTCAGCGTGTATTAATTTTACTAGTTTCATAGTTACGTACAATCCCAAACCCGTCCCGTTTGCTTCCCTAGTTCGAAAATCTTCAGATCTAAAGAATTTATCAAATATTCTTTCTTGGTCGCCTTTGCTTATACCAATTCCAGTATCTTTTACTTCAAATTTAATTCCGTTTTCAGCGTTAGTAGCTATGATCGTAATGCTTCCTGTAGAAGTGTATTTTATAGAGTTAGTGATAAAGTTCTGCATTATTTCTCGTACGTACAATTTTGATGATTTTAAGATACCTAAATTTTCATCAATAGCTGCACTTATAGCTAAACCTTTTTTGTCAGCATCAGGTTTATAGTTATTCGCAAGTTCCATTACCAAGGACTTAACATCAATGTCTTCAACTTCAACTTGCAAAGTTCCTCTCTCGGCTCTACTTAAGGTTGATAAATCATTGATCATATCGGCTAAAAACATTACTTGCTTATGAGCTTCATCTAAAGCTTGTTTGATAGTTTCGGGATCACCGGATCTGTTAACTATCAACTGTGCATTACTAATGTTGCCTTCAGCGATAGTAATTGGAGTACGTAATTCATGGCTAACAACACTTATAAACTCGTCTCTTTCTTCTTCTAGTGATTTTTCTCTAGTTATGTCTCTTAGCAGCAATACAGAACCTTTTTCGCCTTCATTGCCATAACCAAGATGTACGGGGGCTATACTTAAATAAATATTAATAAAACTCTCATCTGTATCACGCAGACGTAAATCTCGGCTCGTTGTAGGTGTTTTTGATGCTTTAACTAATTCACTGGCGCTAATAGCCAGATCGTTAGCGTCAACAGGCTTAAACAATGAGTCTAACGAGCTGCCAATAGTTATGTTATTTACATTGAAAATATTTAAAGCAGAAGCGTTATATAAAACAATATTAATCTGTTCATCTACAGCGACGACTGCGTCTGCCATACTATTAATTAGACTAGTTAGGCGCTGATGTTCTAGCTGTTCATTTTCGTTTGGCATAAGCACTATTATGCCACACCATCTATTGTTGAATACCTACTACTGGCTGATATCGCTTTAATTGCTTACTAATGTCACGGGCTTTAGGGTTAATATTCTCCATACTTTTCCAAAAACTGGGACCATGTTTCATCACTTGGGTATGAACCAACTCATGAATTAGCACATAATCAATCAAATCCCACGGTAATTGAATTAAAAATAGATTTAGTACTATTCTCTTTTGCGAGTCACAACTACCCCACCGGCCTCGTAGTTGCTTAATAGCGACGCTTCTATATTCAAAATTGTGTATATCAGATAAGGTTTTTAGTCTTTGAGGTAGCAGGGCTTCTGATTCTTTCCTAAGCGCCCTAATACTTGCTTGTTTAGCTTTATTTTGGACATATTTATCTGTTTCTAATAAATAATCCGGATATGCAATCCGAATTTCTCCAGAAGTGACTCTTGATGAAATTTTATCAGTGTTCTTTTTATCAAAAACTATTCTGTGCGCTTTCCCGATTTGTTGGCCTTGTATCAGTATAGATTCCGGTATAATTTGTGATGAAATCCATTGTTGTTTAGTTTTAGCAAATTCAAGTCCTGCTTTATAAGCAGCCGT
>CAZTUN010000149.1:0-3249 GCA_964616845.1 uncultured Rickettsiales bacterium
GCAAAGTAATTACAAATGCCAAAGAAAACAATGATGGTATGTGTAATGGTACATTTTATTCAATTCACCAACTAAATCTAAAGTTGACGTTTTTGGATAATACAACACATAATCCTATTATTCATAAATATATTGCATACAAAAGCGACTTTAGCAATGCACCTCTAACTAGGCCAAAGGCTTCTTTAATAACGGATGATGGCGCTATACATAGACACAATAATGATGATAGTTATGGAAGTATTTCAGCGTCTAAATCTGAAGTTTATGGTAAAATCATTATAGATTTTAACAATGACTTAATCCCGGTTATTGATAAAATTACAAAATAAATCAATTTTATTTCGAATAGTAATATACATATACTATTATAATATATAGTATATTAATCTTCGAGATAAAACATGAAAACTGATACCCCTACCACTATAGCCAAGGTTTTTTTATTATTTTTAGCAGTTATTCTGACTCTCGCTATAACTTATCACAGCTTGTTTTTAAAACAAAATGAGCATACATTTAACTATTTTAATACTGTTATCTCTGTTAATCTTCCAAGAAATCAAGAGCCACTTAACTCATCATTAATAAATACAATAGATGATCTATTAAAGTCGCAAGAAAACAAGTGGGGATCCAAACCAGACAGTTACATTGTTAAATTAAATGCTGCATTTACGACACAAAATAGCATGCCAGTTGATGATGAAACTATTGAGCTCATAAATAAAATAAAGATTTTTCACAAAACGTCTAATGAGTATTTTAACCCTACAATTGGGAAATTAATAAATTACTGGGAACAAGAAAACAAGCAATCATTAAATTTGCAGGAATATTTAGATAAGCTACCAGTTCCGGATGACCTTCAAATTAAAGACAACAACATTACTAGCATAAATTCTGATTTACAATTGAATATCAATGGCATTATTTCTGCCCATATTTTAATACAAATAAAAGATATTTTAGTAAAGAATAATATAAAAAATGCCCAAATTAACATGGGTAATGATTTATATCTGATTAAATCTGATGGAGATACTAACTATAGAATTATCGAAAAAGATACTAATTCTAAAAAAATGCCGACACTTTTTTTAAAAGTCTATAACAATGAATTTTTATCTACTTCAGGTATTTTTCTTAAAGATAGTAGCAATGTTTCGCACACTATAGTTGATCCAAAAACTGGTAAACAATCATATGGTTTCTATGGCTCTACAGTAATTGATAAAGACCCCTACAATGCTAATGTTGCTTCAATTGCACTGATAATAGCAGGCCCTGAAAATTATATTGCTCTTGCACAATCCCTTGGTATCGAAAGCTATATTTTATATACCTATGATAATAAAATTATAATCAGCGAAAAAATGAAAGAGAGGATGTAATACTAATCGTTACTCTATACAACTGCTGTAGTTTTATATTCTAATGCTTCTATATTATCACTTGAGCCATCAAGGTTAGTTTTAGCATTTTGACTATTTCCTACAGTTACTATAGCTAATTTATTCAAATCAACGTGTCGATTGAATGCCATTTTAACATCTTCAACTGTTACCTTATTAATATTACCTATATAAGTATCTAAATAATCTAAAGGCAAGTTATAAAAACCAATAGTTGATATTACACTAAGTTTTTTACTATTTGAAGAAATACTAAGCGGGAAACTACCCATTAAATTTTGCTTAGCCATTTCTAACTCTTCTTGACTAGGGCCATTATTAATAAAATCAGTCAATGTTGTGATAGTTGTTTGCAAAGCCTCATCTGCCTTTTCATTTCTAGTTTGCATATTAATCAAAAATGGACCAGCGCCTTGCATAGCAACAAAACTACTATAAACAGAATAAGCCAATCCTTTTTCAATACGAACATTTTTAAATAATTTAGACGTTAGCGGCATTCTTCCCAGCACATGGTTACCAACTTGCAAAGCAAAATAATCTGGATCGTCTCTTTTAATACCAATCCCACCAACTAATATGTGGGTCTGCGTTGATGGAAAATCGACATGTTGTTTATAACTGTCTGGCAATTTCATTACTTCTGGTAGGTTATTACTTTTCACACCTGGTTTTATATTTTGACTAATTTGCTCTGCAACTTCTTTCGCTTGGTTTATATCAAAATCACCAACCATGGTAATCATTGCATTACCAGTTACATAATATTTAGTATAAAAACTCAATAAATCATCACGTGTTATCTTACTTACAGTTTCAATATTTCCATCAATTGGAACAGCATAGGGATGTTCATTATATATATTTAGAAAAAATGTTTTATTTAATATTGTTTCAGGGTATTGCTCTGCCAATTTTAAACTTTCAATAGCATTATTTTTTACTCTATTAAAGCTTTTATTTGGAAAATTGGGGTTTGCTAAAATATCCATATAAATCTTAAGTGCACTAGTTAATTTTGAGGATTCAACCAAACTACGCAGCGAGAGCTCTGCACTGTCACGCCCCGCACTTGAGGAATACTCTGCTCCTATTGACTCAAATATTTCACTAATTTCTTCTGTATCATAATTTTTCGTGCCCTCACCTAACATAATATTGGTTAATGATGCTACTCCAGGTTGGTTTGGACTATATGCCGAACCAGCACGAAAAGTAACGGAAATATCTATCATAGGTAACTCTCTGGCGCTAACGAAATATACAGGGATATTATTACGCGTTGTCCAATTTTCTATTTTTAAATTATTTTCTTGGGCTCTTGGCACTTCCAGCCCAGGGTAAGTAGTACCTTCTGATTTAAATAACAAATAAAAAATTCCCGTAATCATAGTAACAATAATAAAAATTATCTGTGTTTTATTTATCTGTTTCATTGTCTATGCCCCTTTGGCTTCATCTGGCTTCAATGTAGCGATAGTTAATCTATCCCTGATGAAATATTTTTTCGCAGTTTTTTGAATCTGAATAGAGCTAATTTTTTGTAATTTTTCTATATACGAGTCATACTCTTGCCAACTTAAATTTATACTCTCCAGCACTCCCATTACTAGGGCCTGATAATATATACTATCTTGTTCATAAACTTTGTTTGCTAATAAAGATGCTTTAACTCTCGCAAGCTCTTCCTCTGCCACTAAAGAGTTTTTTAATTGCTCTAATTGTAGTTCTACAGCTTGTTGTACATTCTCTAAAGTATTGCCATCTGATGGAACAGCTTTAATAGTAAACATACTATTATTTTTGTCAAGTACTTGGAGCTGTTTTGAATTTA
>CAZTUN010000150.1:0-3241 GCA_964616845.1 uncultured Rickettsiales bacterium
TTGCTCATTATTTATTTGATTGTTGTGTTAAATAAACCTTAATTTTCTCATTTTTATTAAGGTTTATTTATTTCTCTTTTTTTTTCTATTTTTTAAAATCGCTAAAATCAGTTAAGGATAAAAACGTGTAAATTTTTATACATAACATTGATTATGGAAAATGTTGCCAATTTATCGCATTAAAAGGTTAAAGGATTAAGAAAATTTTAATTTAATCTAATCCGATTCTTTAATTAAATTCTTCTTGAGTTTCTGGTACATCTGGACTAATAACAGAAGCTAATGGAGAATGGGATAGTGGAGTAGGTAATATAGCAGCACTTAAAGAGAAAACACCTTCTGGAGGTCTTTTTGATTGTATTCTAGGTCTTTTACTAGAAAAGCTAGATGATAATGAGCTACTATCTTCAAACGGTAATTCTGTAACAACTCTTCCTGGACCTCTACCTCTCATTTCATGCCGAGCCCTTAAAAAACCTGGATAAGCTTGTTCTTTTTTTCTTACTTTTGTACCCATATTTTGATTAGGTTGTGAAGAGCTAGAACTGCTAGAAGAACTACTACTAGAGGAAGAACTGTGAGATAAAGACAAAGGTACTGAAGAACTACCAAGCTGAGTCATTCTATCACCAAAAGCTTTAGTTACTAACGGATAGTTTTGTGCATTTAAACCAAGCTCTGTAAATCCTCTATTTACCCCCTCTAAAACCTTAAGCATAAAACCTTTTGCATAAGGATTAGTTTTAGATCCAACACTCCAAGGAGAAAATAAGCTTTCTGTAGCATAAGCTGGAAATTCTGAAAAACTCCAAAAAGCTTGTCCTGGATCATTATTGTCACCTTGACTTCTAATAAGTTTTAAAGCATCTCTAGCTTTTTGAAAATTATCTACTGCATATTTATTACTTTTATTAGAACCGTATTTTGCTTTTACTACATCAAAATCTCCTAACGTAGCTCGAGATTGAGTCATGTTATCTCGAAAAGAAGAATATGGATATGCGGTTAGAAACTCTTCTATAGGTATTATTCCTTGAGCTCCCGTAATAATATCTTGTAAAGGGGGAGCAGCTTTTGTTTTGCTTTTTGCTGGTGGTACTTTAATTATACCTTGTTCTTCTAGCTTAGCTAAATAATCAATAATTTCTTGTTGAGGAATACGCATATAATTATCATCTAGTGCATGAGTTACTTCATGAGCTAATGCTAAAATAGGTTGTGTAGGACTATCTTTAGGCGAAAGAGTTATAGCTTGTTCTGATCCACTTTTTCTTGGAAAAGCACTATCATATAAGTCTTGTCTTATTCCTCTTGGTTTGTAAGGTTCTTTTAATAAATAAAGCTTATCTAAGGTACCATATTTTTTTTGCGCTGGGATACTGTCAAGTCTTTGAGTTACTGAATTAAATAAAAATTTAGCTAATTCCTTCTGGGGATCAGTAAGTCCTCTATAACTAGATATCATATCTTTATAAGGAACTTCTAATGGTTTTATCACACGTTCATTATTATCTTTTTGAGCATCTTCATAAGTATCATATATTGATAATTTACCATTATCTATAAAAGGTTTTAAAGGATCTACTACTTTATATTTCTTCTTCATTTTGCTCATTTCCTATTAGTTCTACTTCTTCTCCTGCTGCTATAGCTTCTTGTATAATATCTTTTTTTACTAAAAGGCTTTGAATTTTCTCTCTTTCTTCTTTATCTATAGAATCTTTATAAAAAAAAGATATTATTGCTTTTTCTATATCTTCACGTAAAACCGGAAATTTTTTAGAAAGTATTTTTTTATGATCACCTAATATAATATGCATTAAATTATTAGCGACTTTTCGAAGAACAGTAATTTCATCTACTTCTTTATCACCTAATAAAACTTGTCCTACTTGTAATGGATAATATTTTGAGTTGATTAATTCTTCAACATCTTGCCTGTAAATTCCTTTATTTTTTCCTATCAAAAGTAATGTCTCTATTATTCTACTACCAAAATCAGATTTAAATTTATCACTAGCTGACAATATATCTTTTAATGTAATTATAGATGTGGTTATTTCTTCATAAATATCATAAGCTAACCCTTCTTTTGCTTTTTTACCCTTAATAAATTTTTCTATACTATCATCTAATTTTTTTGGTAATTTACTTACTGAAAAAAGGATTGTTTTTCCTGATCTTAGTTTCATACCACCATGTTCTTCTTCATCATTTTTTCTTTTCATCATTTTTTCCTAATTGTTATTATATCATAATATTTAAAATTGAATAAAAATATATATTATCTACCTATTTATTCATAATGATTCCACATCCTTAACACTTTTATTAATTTTTCTTCTTCTATCACTTCGTAAACTAACCTATGCTGTAAATTAATTCGAATTGATCGTTGACCTTTTAAATCCCAATCAAGCTGCTTAGAATTAATTGGATAGGGATCAGTTTCTAAAAACTTACATAGTTTTTCTGCTTTTATATGCAATTTAGCTGCTTTTAATAATTGTATATCTTTAACTGCTTGTTTTGTATATTTAAGAGTATAAAATTTTATTTCCATGCTTCCTCATGACTTACCCATTCCTCAGCAGGAGAATTACTTGCATCAATTATAGATTGCGCTAATCCAGGCACAGAATATATTGCTAAAGTTTCCTGCAATCCGTCATAATCTTCTTTTGCTAAAACTACAACACTATTGCGTTTGCTTTTTATATAAACTGGTTCATGAGTTAAATTAACCTCATCCATAATTTTAAATATTTTTGTTCGTGCTTGTGAAGCAGTATAAAAACTATCTGAAATTTCTAATTTTTTGGTTTGTTTCATATATACCCCTTAAATAATTGATTGCAAAGATAAACGTACAACATGTTGTATATATTGTCAATATAATTGTATATAAGAAAAGATAAACTATAGGGATAAAACTAACATAGATAATTGGAATGAGTTATTAGACGATAATATTGTCAGTTGTACGGGTTTTTCGTACAACTTAGAAAACGGCCGTTTTTCTTGTAATTTAAATATAAAAAAAGATGAAATATTAATCTCCATTTTTAATAAAATTCTCCTGAAGTTTTGGTGCTTCATTATTTGTATATATACTTTTGCCCAAAAATATTGCAAGCCTATCATGCACCATATTACACCATCCTTGCATTACTGCACTTTTTATAACCCTTTCTCTTTTTTCTTCAATAATAGCTATTTTAAGTTTATAAGGTAAAATTTT
>CAZTUN010000151.1:0-3217 GCA_964616845.1 uncultured Rickettsiales bacterium
ATAAAACTTCTATTAGCAAAATTATTATTTGCTAATAAATCTCTACCGTAAAATTTGCTGTAATAGCTAAAATTCATTATACCAAGCAAAGTTGGAGCAATATCAATTTGACTAGCTAATTTAGTATAATTTTGTGGCTTTATAAAATTAGGTGCATAAAAAATTATAGGAATGTGATATTTATTAGGATCTAACTCGGCTTTTCCTCCTGCGCCTGCAGTATGATCTGAAACAAATATAAATATAGTATCTTTAAACCAAGGTTTATTTTTTGCCATTTCAATTAATCTACCGACGCTATAATCAGCATATTTTACCCCACCAAATCTACCACTATGCGATTCTATATCAATTTTTCCACTAGGAAATGTATATGGACGGTGATTAGAAGTTGTCATAATTAAATTTAAGAATTTCTTTTTATTATTATAAGAATTATCAGCTTCTTTTATGTTACGTTTAAATATGTCCTCATCGCATACACCCCAAATATTTGAAAAAGAAACTTCTTCTTTATTTAATTTAGCTCGATCTATAATTTCAAAACCATTAGCAGAGAAAAATGCATTCATATTATCAAAATAGCCGTGTCCTCCGTATAAAAATTTAGTATCATAACCATGATCTTTAAAAACAGAACCTAAAGAAAATAAATTATCATTTCCTGGACGGCGTACGATTGATTGACCAGGGGTTGGAGGAATCGATAAAGTAACTGCCTCTAAGCCGCGTACAGTTCTTGTTCCGGTTGCATAAGCGTTAGAGAGAAATAAACCTTCTTTGCTGAGGCGATCTAAATTGGGAGTAAAGTTACCTTTAGAACCAAAACTTTCCATGTAATCGCCACTCATGCTTTCCATTACTACAATGATAACGTTTTTCTCATTTTTTGGCTTTTGTGCTGTAATTTTTCTAACCAGCCAGTCTTTTGCATTAGCATCAGAGACAAAATTACTATTGCTAGATTGAGGTAAAATATTACGCAAATTATTAGTTACATTATTATTGTTATGGTGCAGATAAAATCTAGAGTAATCAATCTCATTATGCCAAAAAGCATAGAACAAGTCGTATATACCGTTTGAAGCTATTTCATTTAATTCTGTATTTTCATCAAAATTTGCCTGCTCAATAGAGCTAACGCTGTATAGTCCAACTGAGAGCATAATAATAAGCAAAACTTTAGTAACGCGCTCTTTTAAAGTCAAAGGTTCGTGATGGTGAGGGACTAGTTTATTGACAATTTTAATTAATATTGCGCATATAACAAATATTGCCGCAAAAATCCAATAAATTGGATATGATTCGACAATATTTCCAATTACTTCATTAGTATAGACTAGGTAATCTATGGCAATAAAATTAAACCTAGTATGAAATTCTGTCCAAAATAGGTGTTCGGCAACGAAATCAAACAGTAGTAAGAATATAAAAAATAACTTAAAAATTGTTTCAGAAAACCTAGCATAGGTTGAAGATTGGTTGTTTTTAGGAATAAATAATATGAATATGGCTACAGGAATGAGAAAGAAAAATAAAACCACTATATCAAACCATAATCCTCTAATAAAGGCATTAATAACTTCGCTTATGCCAATTTTGGCATCGAAAAACGATCTTACTAGTAAAGATAGTCTTAAGAAGGTCTGTACAACTATAAATAAGCCTATATAAGGTAGTAGCCGATTGGTAAATTTCTTTAATAAATTATGCATATTAGACCTAAATATTTGATTTTATTTGCCGTAATCTATAGAATTTTTAGCTATTTGGCGAGTGTTAACATTAATTATTGTAATTTTTAAAGAAAATTGCTTGCATATAGTAATAAAATATGTATCTTATCGCCTCTTTTTAAAGAACTATTTAGAATAAACTGGTAAAGGGAAAATGGCATTTTACGAAAGTACATTTATAGCGCGTCAGGATTTATCGCCGCAAGAAGTTGAAAAAATTTCTGAATATTTTACTAAAATTGTTGGTGAACATAATGGTAAAATATTAAAAAATGAATATTGGGGTCTTAGAAACCTAGCTTACAAAATTAAGAAAAACCGTAAAGGTCATTATGTACTTTTGGGAGTTGAGGGGTCTGTTGACACAGTTAACGAATTAAATCGTCAATTTAAATTGCACGAAGATGTTATACGTAGTCTTACAATAAGAGTAGATGAAATAGATCAGGAGCCTTCTGTTATATTAACTAACAATGCACCTGTTGAAAGAAAAAGAAGCGAGGCATAAATGTCAAGATCATATCAAGAAAGAAGACCAAATAGAAATTATAATAACGATAGCGCAGCTAATGAGGTTGCTTATACTGGAAATGTGCCGATGGTTAGAAATGTTTTTTTCCGTCGTAAGCGTGGTTGCCCTCTTTCAGGAGAAGGTGCGCCTAAAATAGACTACAAAAATGTAGCGTTGCTATCTAATTATATTTCTGAGCGTGGTCGTATTATGCCTAGCCGTATTTCTGCGGTGTGTGCTAAAAAACAGCGTGAGCTTGCTAAAGCAATAAAAAGAGCAAGACAGCTTGCTTTACTTGCGTTCATAGTTCAATAGTTTAGTAGATTTTAAATAGGTTAGTTATGGAAGTTATTTTATTAGAACATATGAGCAACTTAGGCAATGTTGGTCAAGTTGTAAAAGTGAAAGATGGTTATGCGCGTAACTATTTATTGCCGTTAAAAAAATGTTTGCGTGCAACTAAGCAAAATATAGAAATATTTGAAGCTAGACGTTCGCAAATAGAAAAAGAAATTTCTGAGTTAAAAGATAAAGCTCAACAATTAGCTAAGAAGATTGATTCAAAATTTGTTGTATTGATTAGACAAGCTGGTGAAGATGGCAGGCTTTATGGTTCGGTTTCTGCTCGTGATATATCTAATGTGATAAGTTCTTCTATAGTGGAAGTAAATAAATCATGCATAAAACTTGATAAACCAGTAAAATATGTTGGTGTTTATCCTATAAAAGTTAATTTATATGCTGATATATTTGCTGAAGTTAGAGTAAATGTTGCACGTACTGAGGACGAAGCTAAAGAATCTGAAAATTTATTCTTAAATCCTCCTGCGCCTAAGAAAACAGCTGAAGAAGAATTTGCTGATCTAACTTCTGTTACTACAGATGCTGCTAATTCTAATGTTGAAGCTGTGTTTGAAGAAGGAAAAGCTCCTGAAGCTAAAGAAAAACTTAAAGATAAAAAATCTAAAAA
>CAZTUN010000152.1:0-1022 GCA_964616845.1 uncultured Rickettsiales bacterium
TTTTAATGTTATCTATAACTAGAACCAAATATTTTTTAATTTGATTCAACTGAAAGTTAGGCCATTTGAATTTTTCAAGAGTACTTTGTATAGATTTGAAGTCTAAATATAATACATAAGAATTTAGTTGTTTCTGTCTTATTTCTAGTTTTTTATACAATGCTTGCAGGTGTGATACTCCGGCGATTTGATCAAGAGAAAGTTCAGTTGTATCGACGTGAGGTAACGTTTCTTTGTGATTATTAATTATGCTCATGATGCAGCTCATGAAATTATTAATATAATCTATAGCAAATAATTGATCTGCTAGTAAGCCAGGAAATCTTTGATTAGAACCAAAAGAAGTAAAAGAAAAAAAACAATTTTGCCATTTCGCTTGCGTATAAAGTGGCCCTTTTAATTCATTAATTAAAAATGTATCCCATTTATCAATTGTAGGCACAGGGTTTTTAGAGAGCGCAATTTCAGCACGATCGCGTAATAGATATAGTAATTCTTTTCTCTGATTATTTGCTAATTTTCCGCTTTCATTAAAGTATTTTTGACCAAGGAAATTTTTTTGAGTGTTGATTGATATAGTTGAACTCAAATTATTTATTGCATTAATAAGATCTGTATTTGTTGTGTATTGCTCGGCTAGGAATATTTTTCTCTCAAGTTTATTTAGTATTTGACCTACTTCTTCAGAGGCATTCTGTTTTGAATATGATAAATGATTTTTAAGTTTAACTAGAATCTTAATATTTTCAGCTTTAGATAATTCGCTAGGGTGTATATTGATTTTTAATTTTTCAAGAAGTGGGATCACATTATCTTGAGTGAAAAGTAGCTTAGTATTTGGCGAAGACTGGTCTTTTAAAGGTACTCTTGTTGTACTATTAAATGGAGTAAGGAGTTTAATTTTCTTGATTATTTCTGCAGACTCATTATTTTGACGATTATTCATAACTTTTTCTATGAGTTGGTCGACAAGAATTTTGAGTTCATCTATCCTATTATTTTTAATTTTACTAATTAATTCA
>CAZTUN010000152.1:1032-3212 GCA_964616845.1 uncultured Rickettsiales bacterium
ATTCATAAAAATTATTACTAGAGATTGATATATTAGATATTTTTTTTATATCAACTAATTCGACAACATGGAGTTCAAAATACCGAGGATTAATACTATCTGTTCTATTAGTGATAAATTCAGCAAATTTTTCAGCTACAAATTCATTTAGATTTAGCGCTTGAATAAGATCAAATACCATATTTAAACTGGTATCTTTGACAGCTTGTTTAATAAAGAGAAATATATTTTTATGTTTAGAGAAGTGCTCTGTTTCTTGATATGATTTTTTCAGCATATTTTTCAGTAACAAATTAAATTCTTGTGAAATACCTTTACTAGATAAAATCTCAGGTAGTAAGTCACGAAGCACATAAAATATATTTAAGGCTAATTCATATCGAGATTGCTCAATAATTAGTGTGCAGGCTCTATAAGTATCAGGCTGATTAATTTGTAATTCAGCCAGAAACTCACCGTATCTTGGGATTTTTTTAGCTATAAATTCTTTTGCGAGTAATATCTTAGGTAAATGATTAAAGATAGTCGCAGGGTTTGATGATGTAAATGGTTTTGTATTTGTGATAGAATTATTATATATCATACTGATAATATTACGAAATCGTATAACAGTTGCTGTATGATAAAGAACAGCACGTTGCAGTAGAGTCAGCTCAATTAGCTTAGATATTTTAAAATTGCTAGTTATTTGTTGGTATTTGGTTTGTATATTGGCTTTTGTAAAAAGTGAATTAATATATTGGTTAAGCGACTCTATTAGATTTTTTATAAATTTAGCATCATATTTTTTGAAATATTCAAGATCACGACGTTGTTGTTGTTCAGAGTATAGGTCTTTCCATAATACTTGTTTAGTCAAATCCATTTTACTATCTCCATGATTAACGACGACCTATATCAACAGGCTTAACTTTAATAATTACAGTTTTTATTTTATTGCGCAAGCAAATAAACTGTGGGGAACAATCGAAAAAAGAATAATAAAAATTAGAAAACATGATTAAATACATTATAATAGGTCTAAATATATTTTTTTGTAATATGAATAGTATGAGTATGCATACACTTGAAATTTACGCTCATCGAGGTTTCGCTGCTTTTTGGCCAGAAAATACATTAATAAGTTATCAAAAAAGTCTAGAGCTTGGTGTGGATAGCTTGGATATTGATGTTGCATTAACTAAAGACAATATCGTAGTTGGTAGCCATGATCCTTTCCTTAACAAAGATATAACTATTGATAAAAATGGTACATGGCTTGAAAACAATAATACACTTGTTAATGATCTTACTTTTGCTGAATTATCAACATACCAGCTTGGTAAGGTAAAACCAAATAGTAAGTATGCAAAATCTGTTCCATTGAGAAAAAATTTGGATAATATAACAGCACCAAGTTTAGAGCATGTTATTGATTTAATCAAAGCAAAGGGTAATCACAAGCATAAATTGCAAATTGAAATAAAAACCAATCCGAAAAAACATAATATGGCATATATTGAGAAATTCGTAGGTGTCATTTTAAGTACACTAGAAAAAAATGATTTTATTGAAAAGGCTGAGCTGCAATCTTTTGATTGGAGAACATTAATATACGCTAAAAAAATAAATGCAAAAGTAAAGACTTCTTTTATAACCGAGCAAAGTTATAGTTTTAATAGTTTTAATACTTCATTATTAAGTGATGAAAAGAGCTGGACGGCTGGGTATCAATTAAAAAACTATGATAATTCTATAATAAAAATGTTAAGTGCGCTTGGCGCTGACAACTGGTGTCCGTATTATAAAAATGTTACTAAAAAGTTAGTAGAGCAAGCACATATGTATAATATTAGAGTAATTCCGTGGACAGTTGATACTAAAAATGACATGCTGCAATTAATTGCTGATGGGGTTGATGGTATAATTACAAATAGATCTGATATTTTAAGAGAAGTAATGAGTAGTAAAAAAATGACTTTACCAATTTAATTATTGTAGTAGTGGAATAAGTATGGTGGAGAAATCAAAAAATAACACAGTAATTGTGTTAGGTATTTCAGCAAGTATTTCAGCATATAAATCAATTGATCTTGCAAAAAGGTTAGAAAAAGCTGGCTTTGAAATTTATGTGATTTTTACTAAAGACGCAGAAAGATTTTGTCCGTTAGATGTAGTTAAAACTTTTTTTCCTAATAGAG
>CAZTUN010000153.1:0-3194 GCA_964616845.1 uncultured Rickettsiales bacterium
AGGTCCATATATTTCTATAATTCGTCCCTTTGGTAAACCACCAACTCCTAAAGCTATATCAAGTGCTAATGAACCAGTAGGTATAACCTCAACTGCCTGAGCTCCTTTTGCTCCAAGTAGCATTATCGATCCTTTACCAAAAGCTTTTTCTATCTGCGATAAGGCTGCATCAAGAGCCTTTTGCTTATTAAGATTATCTTCCATGATACTTTCTTCTCCTGTCTATCTTCTAAACTTTAAGATTTATTATTTTCAGTCTAATAACTTATAAAATAGTCTAGCATAAATATTGGTGTAAACTTTTATTATATGTATAATAACATGCAAACAAAAATATCTGTGGATTATTTTGCTAAAAGAATAAAAAACTGAATGAACTATTTACAAAATAAATCTATATTATTTATTTGTAAATAACAATATAGCTCATTATGAGCGTTTTTATTTAACAGTGAGCTTATTTTATATTTATGATTCAATTCTTTGAAGTAATTACCTTAGGTTTAATTCTCAGTGCAGATTCATTTTCTGCCGCTATAGCCATGGGATCACGACCATTCTCACGAAAGGAAGCAGCACGTTTTGCTTTATTATCTGGAGGTGCTGAGGGTTTAGTTGCACTTATAGGAGCAATGGCTGGTCTACATCTAATCGCAAGAATCAAAGCCTTTGATCACTGGATTGCTTTTATATTATTATTAGCTGTTGCCATTCATATGATATATGAGGCATTACATGATTTAATTAGTAAAAAAGAAAAGCCAGCCCAAACTAATTTTCATAGTTTTACTAAAATAATAATTGTCTCTTTTGCTACTAGCTTAGATGCCTTTGGTGTTGGGATAAGCCTTGGCATAATAAACCAACCTATATTACCTTATATTATTTCAATTGCGCTATTTGCCTTTATTGCAACTTTAGCTGGTTTATATTTAGCGAAAAGTTTCTTTAAAAATTTTGGCTGCTATTTTTCAATAGCTGGAGCAATTATATTAGTAATAATGGCCTTTAAAATGCTTAGCATATAAAGACCATTACTGATAAATTACTATAATGCTAATACTACAAACTCCGTAGCACCTTTACGATTAACCAATAACATAACTGATTTTCTAGCAGAGTCTTTCGCTTGATTTATTATTGCTTCAAAGGTCTTTATATTTTCAACTGATTGTTGATTAATTGAAGAAATAACATCCCCTCTTTGCAAGCCTTTTTGCTCAGCTAGGCTACCTGATGCAACATCTATTATGATTACACCCTTTAACTCTTCTTTTATTTTAAATTTATTACGATTAGTATCACTGAGATTTGCAATTACTAAGCCTAACTTATTAACGGTTGCTCCATATTGCTCTTTGTTTTCTTTTTTGGAATGCCCAGATTGTTTTTTATTAGCAACTTGAACTTCTTCATCTTCTTGCAACTGTGCAACTTTTACTTTAAGCGTTTTTTTCTCCTTACCACGCAATACTAAAACATCTACGCTACGTCCTATCGAAGTCTCAGCAACCATTCTTGGTAATTTATGCATCGTCTGCACTTCTTTTCCATCAAACTTTAATATTACGTCACTTGGCAATATACCAGCTTTATCCGCTGGACTTCCTTTGGTAACTTCAAGAACCAAGGCTCCACTTGCACTATCTAAACCAAGGCTATCGGCTATTTCATCACTAACTGTCTGAATTTTTACACCAAGCCAACCTCGATCAACCCTACCTTTTTTCAATAATTGATCAATAACAGGATGAGCCAAATTAGCAGGAACAGCAAAACCAATTCCTACACTACCTCCTGTAGGTGAATATATAGCGGTATTTATACCAATAACCTCACCTTTAGTATTAAATAATGGCCCACCTGAATTACCACGATTTATAGCAGCATCTGTTTGTATAAAGTCATCAAAAGGTCCTGCGTTAATATCTCTTGCTCGCGCCGAAATAATTCCAGCAGATACAGAGCCGCCAAGACCAAATGGATTTCCTATTGCGATAACCCAATCCCCCACTCTAGAACTTTGAGAATCTCCCCATTTTACCGCTGGTAATTTATGATTTACTTCAACTTTTAATATCGCAATATCTGTCTTAGCATCCCTACCAACAATCTTAGCTTTAGCTTTAGTTTCATCGCTAAAAATAACAGTAATCTCTTCAGCTTTGTCAATTACATGGTTATTGGTTACAACATAACCAGAAGAATCTATTATAAATCCAGATCCCAAAGACAAAGCCTTATGTTCATTATTATTTTTATCTAGCTTGCCTTTAGGATTAGACTTATCACCTTGTCCATTTTGCTCGCCGTAGAATTTTTTTAGCATTTCTGGCAAATCTTTAAATGGAGTTCCTTCAGGTAACGAATAAGAAAAAAATTCTTCGTAATTAGCTTCATCTGAATCTACGGTTTGCGTGGTCGAAATATTAACCACCGCTGGAGTAAGGTTCTCTACCAAATCTGCAAAACCATCTGATACTTGACGCGAAGCTTGAGCAGAGCTTACAAAAGAAAATATCGCTATTGTAAAAACAAATATTTTTGCTAATTTCATATTTTATATGCTCCATGAACAATATTTATAGCTATAGTAAAATTATATAACATTATAGAAGATTTTAAATTTTATGCTAATTAAAAAAGAATCTAATATAATTTATTATATTTAACTTAACTTGCCTGTTTTAATTACTATCTGTATAGATATAGCGTTAAAATATTTATTTTAAAGACCTCTAATATAAAAAATATTATTTCATGACCGAATCAATAGAAAACAAAGAAAAAACTCCCTATATTAAACCTGCAATAAAAAATTGTATTATTATTGCTTCTGGTAAAGGAGGAGTTGGTAAATCAACCATTACTATTAATCTTGCTAAAGCACTGAGTCAAATTGGTGCGAAAGTTGGCATAATGGATACCGACATATATGGACCATCAATTCCTCATATGCTTGGAGCAGACGGAAAGCCAGAACTAGATAAGAACGATCAAATGATTCCTCATTTTAATCAAGATATATACTCCAATTCTATGGGTTATTTAGTCGATAGTAAAACCGCAGCAAGTTGGCGTGGTCCAATGGCAAGTAAAGCCGTTTTTCAGCTATTTTATCAAACAGCTTGGCCAGCTTTACACTATCTTTTAATCGACACTCCTCCTAGGACTGGCGATGTATTATTAAGCTT
>CAZTUN010000154.1:0-254 GCA_964616845.1 uncultured Rickettsiales bacterium
TTAATAATTCATTAAGTAATTGAGAACGTTGTTTATTACTTAACTCAGATCGAGTTTCTAGTATAGCCATAATATTTTCAGTTACTGTTAGTTTTCTAAAAATAGATGGTTCCTGTGGTAAATAGCCTATGCCTTCTATGGCTCGTTTATGTATAGGGTAGTTTGTAATGTTTTTTTCATTGAGAAAAATATTGCCATTGTCCGGAGTAACCAAGCCCAATATAGAATAAAAGCATGTTGTTTTGCCAGCACCA
>CAZTUN010000154.1:264-3193 GCA_964616845.1 uncultured Rickettsiales bacterium
CCTCTCCTAAGTTGTAGTGAAATATCTATTAATACATTTTTTGTCCCATATTTTTTAGCTATATTCACTACACTTAATGTATTCATATATAATTAACCAATTATTAGTTTGTTACGCTTATTCTCTTGTTTAGGAGAAAATGCAATTTCAGTTTTTATATTATAGTGTAGTAAATCACTATTTAGTATTTTTCCGTTTTGTTTAATTACGGCGTTATCTTGAAGTGTAACTAGATCTATCTTAGGTGTAAATTTGATTATGTTAGCCTGAGCTTGAATAATATCCTGTTTTGCTTTTAGTTTTTCTTGATACGTTGTTGGTTCACCAATTGCAGTAATTTCTTTGATACTTAAATTATTTGATAAGCTCTTTGAATCTGTACTACTTGAATCAAAATATACATACAATGAGTTTGCATTAAGTTCTCTAGTGCCTTGTCTGAATCTCACATTTCCTTTATAGACAGCATGTCCGTTGATGTAGTCTATCTCGAATGTATCGGACTTAATGGTGATATTTTCTAGATTATCACTTGGTAATGCATAGCTAACTTGTATTAAGTAAAGGAGTTTTACTATGATAATAATTAATTTATAATTACGATATTTTTTCGTTATCATGACTTGTATTATCGGCGTTATTTTTATTTAATTTGGTTATTTTCCAATTGTTTTGAGTAATATTAGAAGAATATGTACTTTCTACATTTTTCAATAATTGTATTTTTTTTGTGTTTTTATTGAAAAGTAAACCGCTAGCAGTAGTTGTGCTATTTTCTGTTTTTATTATTACTTTATCGTTAGTAGTTACTAAATCTTGTTGTGGTAAATAAGTAATCGTATTAGTTTCTAGCCTAATGAATGGCAAATTCCTATTTTGTGCATTTACTTTTTCAATTTTCACGTCATCACTTAAAATTATTTGCTCCATTTGTTTTATTTTGATTTTATTATGTATTATCTTTCCATTATTTGCTGTAATAATCAAAATTCCATCAGATTGCTGCAAGATTAATTGGGGGTAATTTAAATTAGTCTGGTTATTACTAGCATCGTGCTTAACTTTATCAGTATTAATTTTAGCTTTTACACTGCCATCGGTGTCATTAATAACTAATTTCATTTTCGTGACAAGAAAGTTAACAGAGCCCCTCTGTTGATTATCAATATTTTTTTTACTTAACTCATTGTTATTTGTTTCGCTAACATATAACATTACAGATATGCATACAAGTGTCAACAAGGTAAAAATTATTGCAGTTTTACTTTTCAGCATTTATTTTTAGCCATTGTTATGATTAGATAGTAAATGATCTTCAGTAAGCTTGTTTTGTGCAGCTAAAATAAAATAGATTAGTTCACGCACAGCCCCGTTACCACCATTATTAGTAGTGATATATTTTGCATATTGTTTTATCATAGGTTCACAATCTTGCACAACGGCAGGTAATCCAACTTTTTTGAGTACAGGTAAATCTGGCCAATCATCGCCCAAATAGGCGACTTCTTGAGCATCAAGTTTTAATTCACTAATCAGCTTGTGAAAAGCAACAAGTTTATCTTTTTGTCCCTGATATAAATAGGTAATACCTAATTCATGCGCTCTTTTTTGAACAACTTCAGAATTTCTAGCTGTAATAATAGCTATATTGATACCTAGGTTTTGTGCTTGTTTTATAGCTAAGCCATCCTTAACATTAAAACACTTCAGTTCATTTCCGTTATTGTCATAGATTATTTGACCATTAGTTAATACCCCATCAACATCTAGAATAAGAAGCTTAATGATTTTATCTAGTTTAATTTTTTTGTTCATATTTAAATTTAAATAATTTTTGCATTACTTAGTGTATGTATATTCAACATTCCGATTAATTTATTATCATTATCAGTAACTAATAAGCCATTTATTTTGTTATCACTAATGATTTGCCATGCATCTATAGCCAGTATGTTTTGATTTACGGTAATACATTTTGGATTCATAACATCTTTAACTAGTATATCAGTTAAATTGAGCTTGTTATTATTAAATAACCGTCTAAGATCACCATCGGTAAATATGCCAATTACTTTAGTATTACTGTCCAGTACGGCAAGCATGCCTAAGTGTTTACTAGTCATGGTAATGAGAGCATCAGCAATTTTTGTATTTTCTAATGCATAACTTAAGTGTTCATCAGTCACCATAATATCCGATACTTTAATTAACAATCTGCGTCCTAAATTACCACCAGGGTGAGATCTCGCAAAATCTTCTTCAGTAAATTGTTTTATTCTTGTTACGGCCACAGCCAAAGCATCACCCAAGACCAGGGTAGCTGTTGTACTGGCAGTTGGCGCTAGGTTTAGATGACATGCTTCTTTATCAATATAAATAGGTAATTGTATCGTTGCCGATTTAGCTAAGATAGAATTTGGATTACCGGTAATTGCAATTACAGGAACCTTGAGATTTTTCAAACTCGGTATTAGTCTTATAACTTCATTAGTAGTGCCAGAGTAGGACAAAGCTATAACTACGTCATTTGGAGTAATCATGCCAATATCACCATGCTCGGCTTCTGCCGCATGCAAAAAGAAAGCTGGTGAACCTAAACTTGCAAAAGAAGCAGCAATTTTATTACCTATGTGACCAGACTTACCGATACCAGTAACTATAATTCTAGCCTGACAATTAACTAATAACTCAACAGCTTTAATAAAGTCATCATTAATACTTTCTAGTAATTTACTAATAGCCTGCTGCTCTATTGAGATAACTTGCTTAGCTGTTTGCAATATTTGCCTATGATTTATCTCAGTTTGGCTTGTAAGTGTATTATTAACTTCCATAATTTATTTCTAGGTATACCTCAGTAAATAGCATGCATTTTAACAGGACTTACGCAAGTTTTTTGTGAATTGTCATCCCGGTCAAGCGCAAAGCG
>CAZTUN010000155.1:0-3183 GCA_964616845.1 uncultured Rickettsiales bacterium
TATAAGGGACAAGGTTGTGATGCATGTTTTAATAACGGAACAAAAGGCAGATTTGCAATTCATGAAGTTCTAGTTGTTACAAAAAATATTAGAGAAGCAATACTTGCAGGAATGTCTGACCTTGAAATTGCTAATGTTGCTCGAGAAAAAGACGGTTTTGTTTCTATGCAAGCACGTGGTCGTGAATTACTCTTAAATAAAACATTAAATATTAAAGAATATCAACGTGTATTAATGATTGAGGATTAAGATGGCAATCTATCAATGGAAAGGTATTGAAGGAAGCAGATTAAGTAGTGGAGAAATAGAAGCTCTAAATTCACAAGATGCTACAGAAAAACTAAAAATTAGAAAAATTGTTGTAACTAATTTAACTATTATAAGCGGTCAAGAACAAGAAGGTGGGTTAAAATCCTCTCAAAGTAACCGCAATGAACATGCCCAAAACAATGCTACTCCTAAGCACAAGGCTAAAAAAATCAAGAATGTTGCGTTAATGATTTTTACCAAAAAATTTGCAACTATGATAGATGCTGGACTTCCTATCAATAAAACTCTTTCTATGCTAGAAGAACAACAAAACAATGCCAATTTTCGCTTTGTTGTTCATACTATACGCTCTTCGGTTGAAGGTGGTATTCCTTTATCTGCTGCATTTGCAATGTTTCCGCAAATTTTTGATAGTATTTATATTAATCTACTGAAAGCTGGAGAAAATAGCGGTAAGCTTACAACCTTTTTACAAAAGATGGTTGAACATTTAGAAAAGAATGAAAAAATACGTAGTAAGGTAAAAAGTGCCCTTACCTATCCAATTATTTTATTATGTGTGGCATTTGTAGTTATATCCATAATGATGATCAAAGTTGTTCCAGTTTTTCAACAAATGTTTTCAAGTATGGGACATAAATTACCTGCTCCTACTCTAGTGATTATTTCTATAAGCGAATTTTTTCGTGACCCTATGCGCGGCGGTTTAACATTCTTCATTATTACATCTATAATTCTTACAATAAGATATTTAAAAAAACATAATTTAAAATTTAAGCGTATTTACGATCAAGCTTGCCTAAAACTACCTTTAATCGGTGAAATAATAGAAAAATCAATTCTTGCGCGCATTGCCATGGTACAGGGAAATCTTTCTATGGCTGGAGTTCCTATTACAAAGTCTTTAGAAATAGTAGCTAAAACAATTTCCAATACCATATATACAGAGGCATTTGATGTTATAAAAGAAGGAGTCGAATCTGGTAATAGTTTATCATCTTTATATAGTGCGAATAAGATTTTTCCACCAACTTTTCATCAAATGTTGGCAGTTGGTGAAGAAACTGGTAAGATGGAAGAAATGTTTGCTTCAACTGCTCAATATTATGAAGAAGAATTTGATATGGCAGTTGATCGTTTAACAGAAGCTTTAGAACCAATAATGATTATTTTTATGGGTATAACTGTTGGTTTTATAATAGTTGCAATGTATATGCCTATTTTCCAAATAGGAGATATGGTAGGATAATTGTTTAAAAAGGTATTTTAAATGGAAAGAGCAAATCTTCCTAAATATAATAAAAAACTTTACCAAAGAGATCCTAATTTTATTAAAAAAATTAGGTCGTTTAAATCTTCTGTTTGTCTTGAATTCTCTGAAAATAAAGTTTCCCTTTCTTGCCTATGCAAAATTAATAAAATTCCTACTCTAAAAACCATTGATTATATTAATATAGATCATAATTGGGACAATAAGGAATATATAAAATCTATTAAGAATTTACTTAAAAAAAACAATATTAGTTATTGTAATGCAAGTATAATTCTGCCAAATAGCGTTACTCTCTGTAATAATATTAATATCCCTAAAATTAATAAAAATTCTATCCAACGCTATTTATTAAAAAATCACAGTAATTATTCTAATTTATCTGAATATCAAATAAATTATCAAATATTTGATGTAAATAATAACTCTATCAACTTATTTTATACTATTACCCCTAAAGAAATAATAAATAGTTATAAAAAATTATTTAATAAATTAAATCTTAATTTAATTGCTATCGACTTTCGCGCTATCGCTCTTTATAAGGCCTATATTCTTACTCAAACTAGTAAAGATAATGCTATATTAATAGATAATTCTAGTGATAGTTCTTACATTATAGCCATAATTAATGGGCTTTGCTTTATATACAATATAGATATAGCTAGCAAAAATGATATACAAAGCCAATCTGCAATAATATGTGCTAAAATTAACTATCTTACTAAAGTAAAATATAAAGATAATATTTTTAAAAAATTTCTCTTAATCGATAGTACCAATCAAGCAGAAAATCTAATCCTAGCTATAAAAGCAAATTTAAATATTGAAATTAATGAGTTTAATTTACTCGATAATGAAGTAAATATTCCTGACAACTTAATGATTAGCAGTCATGTATTAGAACAAAATTTATCTTTCTGGACTGCATCTTTAGGTGATGCTCTTAATTATATTGGAACTTATTTCAGTAAGAAATCTCAAGATAGTTTAGATGATTATCAAACTAAAAATATTTTATCTAATGTTGCCCTAGCTGTTACAATGTGTTTTAGTGGTTTAATTCTTCTGTCATATAATGGTTATGATAGTTATATTCACTTACAAAGCGATAATATTATTCTATCAGATAAAATAGATCATTTAAAAAATGCTAAGAAAAATTTAGCCTCTCAACAAATAAAATTTCATCAGCTTAATCAACAACTATATTTCTATAATAAATTTTCTGAACTTAAGTCGCAAATTAGAAATAATCAAAAATTAATTCTCGATCTCAATCATTATCTTGCCGATAACATTGGTAATAACATGTGGTTTAAGGAAGTTGCATTTAAAGCTCCTAATATTGTTGAGATCAAAGGAGGATCTTTAGATGATAATAGCGTAATAGAGTTTGTAAAAATCTTAAATAATAGTGGAAAATTTGCGCAAATAGCTTTGACTGATATGGGAGCTGTAGAAAACTTTAATGAATATACTCTAGAAAATAATAAACATAATATATTTACTATAAGTGGGCTACTCCCTGATAATAAAACTAATGCAAATAACGAAGCTAATCGCTTTTTAGCCTTATCTGATGATCAATAGTCGCTTGTGAAAAAGTCTCTTTTTGTTATCCATTAAAGAAAATCATGACT
>CAZTUN010000156.1:0-3118 GCA_964616845.1 uncultured Rickettsiales bacterium
TCTTTTAATTGACCTCAATCGGAAGCTGATAATTTACCTTTATTAAATTTTTCAGTGAAGTGTAGTTTTTGTGTATCTAACTGGGCGATCTGTTCATCAAATCTATTAATTTTATGATGAAATTCAATAAATTGATCTTTAAGTTTAACAATTTTCGTATCTACTTCAACAATAGCAGATTTAATATTTAATAAATCATGAATACCAATTTTAGTGTCTAGTTTAGTAGCAAGAGCATTAGTAGTATTACTAACTTCTTCATAATAATCAGAATACATAGTTATAGGTCTTATTGGTGTTGAATTAACACTAGGTAAAGAAGAATCGTAAAATCAAGAATTATCCACATTATTATTAGTATCTATAACTAAAGGAGTAGTAGGAACAGTTCTAGTAGAACCAGAATCACGAAAATTTAATAATAAATCATTTGGAGAACTATTAACTGAAGGTAAACGTCCTAATAATACATCTCTAGGTTTATTTCAATCTTTATTAAAATATGTAGAGAAACTAGTATTATCCGAAATCAGGCTAGTATTTCTTCAATTAGGTGTTCTTCTAGCATTATTATTAGTATTTAATCCTTCTAACGCGCTTAATGTATCAGCATGACTTTGTGCTCCTCTTCCACGCCCAAATTCCGGTAAGTTGAATTTAACTCTAGGTACTTCAAATTTACCTAGGTTTAATGTATAATACAATTCATCGATTAACATTTTAACATAATCAACTTTGTTAGTAATAGGTTGTACCTTTGTATTCATATTAAACTTTTCAAAATAAGAAGGGAAATAATTAAGATTATAAAAATCTAACATAGGAAATAATCATCTAAAGAAACCGCCGATAGATGTTTTATTACTATTACTAGTTATTTTATAATTATTCATACTTTGTACTTCTTGTGCGACAGGAAACACATCGATTGTTCCACTAAACTGATCGTCAACAACGTGTACTTCTGGTTGATCTTTAATAGGTTCTAATAAACTATTACCTATATCTTTTAATTCTTCTACAACCACTTTAGAGGTTGGAGTAGTTTCATTATCTCCCATCGCCAAAGACGAGCTTTGGCTCGGCTGAAGTGGTTTAGAATGATAATAATCGAAATAATCAAAGTATTCAATGCCCGAATTATCTGTATAATCTCTAGCTGCGTCTTTTGTAAAGTAATCTTCCGAAGCAACATCAATTATATTAGAATCATCCTGTTCGAAATCGTAAGGAACTTCAAAATTATATTCTAAAGGAATTAATTCAGTATTAGGAGCTTGATATTCTTCAATACCTAGGTTTTCTGTTAAGTATTTCATAATATCTGGATTATCTTTAAAAGCTATTAAAAATCATACTAAATAAGGTAATTGGATAAGTAGGTAGATTATGCCATCCCCGTCAAATCCGAATATATCTTTAAGTATTTTGGCTATTGATTTTAATCCAAATAAACTTAATAAGCTATCTCAACTACTACTTGCGTATTGAGTATTGCTCGTAACAGTCGTGGCATGTGCTGAATTAGTGTTAGCATTATTTATAGTAATATTAGGTATAGTATCAACTACAGGTTTTGTAATCGTTTCTACTACTTTTACTACTGGTTCTACTACCTTTGTAATAGTTTCAGTTACGACGGGTTCCACTATTTTAGTAATAGTTTCAGTTACAGTTGGTGTCGCCTTTGAGCTTACTACAGTTGATTCCTTTTGAACTATTGTAGGTAGGACTTGGCTCACTGTTTTAACTGATTCCCTGGCAGGTACATGCTTCGTAGTACTTTTATTGATAATTAGTTGAGATTTACCTTCTTCTTTAGTAATTGGTTTTACTAATGCAAATTCAAACCCATCAAAATCTGGAAATTCCCTTTTAACGTAGTTGATGAATTCTTTGCTTTTGGGAGTTAAAGGTACTCTATCAAATTCTCCTTGATTTTTTAATTTGGTAATATGATGTCTAGTAAATAATTTATCTCCCTGGAATCCTTCAAGGAAGTCGATTATTTTAGCATTTTTATCAAATCTATTTTTATCTAGGTTCAGTTTATTATGTAGTAAAGCTTTGGTAAAGTTAATATAAATAACTCCCATTTCTTTACTGTATGATGCTTTAGTACTGTAATACATAATCCTATTTGTTCCTTGCGTTAAATAGGTAAACATCGCCCTATTTGTTCCTAACGTTAAATAGGAAAACATCGCTATTCCTTTACCTATAACAAAGTAGGAAATAAAATTAGTAGCTTGCTGACTACGTCAATGTGTAAATAAAATTCTTTTCATGTAAATTCTAAGGATTTGCACCTTAATTCCTGATATATTATAATAGCGGAATAACTAGTTGAATTTATTTTATTTTGTATTAGCTCTTGCCTTCACATACAGCCAGCTACAAATAAAAGACTAATAGTGACATGAGTTTTTAAGGTTCACATCACTCTAAGGGCGAAATACCCCTGAGGAAAAGTCTCTTTCTTTAGAAAAGACTTTTGCGAACTGAGCCCGTAGCACTAAATTGGTTTACTTAATCTGTAAAGTATTTTATTTTGTTGTAGTTTAACTATGATCTTGACAAAAGTTTTTTTCTTTACATTTAGCACACAAGTCTTGGCGATGAGATACTTTTATATTATTTTTATTAGGTCTTAGTTTACGATATTGAGTTATTTTAACGTTATTATTAGGAGTACAATCTTTACATTCTTCTAATATAAAGTCTTTATTATTAAGGTTTTCACTATTATATCATCCTTTGTTGTAATTATCTTTATTATTGAGACAAAAATCTGTAGATATTCAAGTATAAGCACTAGATCAAGTATTTTTACAATTTAAGCATTTTCATTGACCGAAGTGTCTACCGTATTCTATACCATTTTTATCATATAAATCACGGGGTTTAGTATAACCTATATTTTTATTTAGTTTTATATTTTTCATAAATAATTTTAGAAATTTATACAGCTTCATTCATTGATTTAAATGTTTTCTAGACGAATCGAACGTCCAATTTATTGTAGCAACAAATTCTACCAAAAGAAAATTACTGCTAGCTAGCCAGTAAGTTAATTACAATTAACAAATTTAAACAAACAAATAAACATAAAACAACA
>CAZTUN010000157.1:0-2978 GCA_964616845.1 uncultured Rickettsiales bacterium
GTCTTTCAAATGCCCATACCAAGCGAAAGTCATAAATACATTTGAGATTAACAAGAAGAAAATTGTTATAAACGGCGTCATATTTAATAATTCCTAAACGTAACCTTTTTAGCGAAATACCAACACATCTTCTATATTTTTAGTTTGTAATAATATCATTAAAATTCTATCTAAACCCATCGCAACCCCTGAGCATTCAGGTAAACCATTTTGTAAAGCAGATATTAAATCATTATCAGCAGCTACTAATGGTAAATTTAGTTGTTTACGTCTCGTGAGATCTCGCTCGAATCTAGCTTGCTGATCTTTAAAATCAGCAAGTTCATAATATCCATTAGCCAATTCAACACCTTGAAAATATACCTCAAATCTCTTAGCTACAGGATAGCTACCTGTATTATCTACACGCGCTAATGCAGCTTGGGTTGCAGGGAAATCATATAAAAAATAGATATTATTCTTTTCTAATCGTGGCTCAATATAATTTGAAAGCAAAATCATTAATAAATCATCTTTATTAAATAATTGCTCAAAATTATCATGCCCAAGAACAGCATCAAATTGATCATCAAATATTTTTTTTATAAGATTAATCAAATAATCTATTTCAACTTTATTATGATCAAATTGTAAATAGTGCAAAAATAATTCCGTATAACTGATCTTGATGCATTGCTTTACTGTTTCTTGACTTGGATTCTCATCAAATATATATAATAATAACTCCTGCATTTCCTGCATGAGATCTTCTAGATTAAATCCTAACCTATACCACTCTAACATAGTAAATTCTTGGTTGTGATTGACACCTTGTTCTTCAGCTCTAAAAGCTTTACAAATTTGAAAAATTGAACCTATACCTCTGCATAACATTTTTTTCATTGCAAACTCAGGAGATGTTTGTAAATAATAGATGTGTTCTTTATCGTTAGGTAGAGATACTTCTAAACTTGCTATAAAAGGATCTGTGACGGTTGCCCTGGATAATAAAGGAGTTTCTACTTCTAATACTCCTCGTATTTCAAAAAAATCTCTTATTCTTTTATAAAGCCTACTTCTTGCAATAATTGCATCAATACTACATAACGGCTGCCAAGAATCTTTCATTATTTACACCAATCTTCTACTATCTCTTAACTGCTTTTTTATCATCAACAACAGGATTTAACCAACTCACCTCTATCAAAGGGCCACGCTTAGATTTTAACTTCTTAACCTTAGGCTCAACCCATGAACCTTGAATTGAATAAGCACTTTCTGTTAATTGCTCCATTGGTGAATCTAACAACTTATCTATAATAAATACTGCTGCACCGGCAACGGGAGTTGCAATAAATGCAGCTGCTATCGGTAAACTAGTTGTGATATGAGGCATAACGTCAGCTTTCAAATTATAATGCTTGTTTTTAATGTCAATATCACCATACAAATCTATATCTGCTGAACCTGCCTGAACAATAGCTCTGTTTGTTGATAAAACTCCTTTTTCAAGCTTAAACTTGCCTCGCACTGAATCGAAGATATAACCTCTCTCAAAGACATCAGAGAAGTCAAGGAACAACCGTTTACTTAAAATTTCAAGATTAAATAAACTAAAGACCCTACCAATACCTGGCTCTATATCAGATATTATACCTTTACCAGACGTAATAGAAATCTCGCCAGTTAAATCGTTTAAACTTGGGAACAATAACTCACCATTCCACTTTAAATCAAAATTACCATTTATATTCATTTGATTATGAAAATCATTGTTTGTAAATAATTTTATAGTTTTCTGAGCATCTTTTATCCTATATTTACCTCTTAAATTTGTGCTTCTATGAGCACTATGTTTTAAATGGGTAATCTTTTCAAAAACACCCTGTTTGGTATCATTTTTAGTTGCCACATGCTCCGCTGACATTTTTAACTTGAACAAAGCATTGTTTATACTGAAATCTCTAACATAAAAAATTTTATTTTTATTATCAGAGCCCAGATATAAACTTATATTTTCTATATCTGTATTATTGTAAATTAAATTTGAAATAGTCGCTTTTATTGAGGGGAATGAAAAATAATCTATTTCAAAATTACTATTGCTATTTCCACTTAAAAGCTGATCTAAGTTTAAATAAGAAAACTTGGTTTCAATATTATCTTTTTTCTCACTAAATAAAAATTGACCTTTCAAAGCCTGAGCATCAACAGTAACTTGATTATTTTTTTGATATTGGTTCCACTCAAGATTTGTCACATAACCTTGGTTTGGTATAGATAAAGTATATTTAAAGTAATCATGCAAGTCATACTCCATATCAAATTTCAGCTTAGATACATCAATCTCCTGCTTACTAAATATGCCTGGTATATCTGCTTTTACACCAACTAAATCAGATTCAGCAACAAGATGTAACTCTGTTTTATTCTCAATTGAATTATTATAGAGCTTTAAAACCAAATTAAATACTGATGAACCATCGATAGCTGCTTCCAATGGCATCTTATAGTAGTTAAAAAGATTTTTAAAGTCTAAAACACTGTCTAATTCAACTCGCGTACCTGTACCATCATTGTCATTATTAATACTAATAAATGCTTGTTGATCATGGAATTTTGCTGCTAAATTCTCACCATTGACAGTATTATTTGTAAAACTAATTTTACCATTCAAAGATTCAAAATTAAAAGGAGTGTTATATACAGCAAGGCTATTATTTACAAAATGCAGCTTGCCACTAACTTCTGTGTGAGTTGCATCCGCTAGCGGTACATTTAAATCAAGATCTAAATTTATTGGGCCATCGAACTGCGTATAGTTATTAACACCTTCTAAATTTTGTTTCAATGGCGTTGTTGTAATAACCTTATGTAATTCCAAGCCGCTAGTTTTAATCTTACTTGTAATTAGTATATTGTTATTGTCAACCTTACTAATATTCTTAATTGTAGCATTCAATGAAGATATAATACTGCCGTTAATAGTTGCATTATTT
>CAZTUN010000158.1:0-2955 GCA_964616845.1 uncultured Rickettsiales bacterium
TTCATAATGTTCCAACTGCTGCTGCCCAAGAAAATAATTTAACAGCTGAGCAAGCAGCTGATAAAATGAGTAAAGCGAGAATTATTGCTTTAGATTTTGATGAAACGGCTATCCATGGTCATATGGATAGCCTGTTTTATAATTTATATCTTGTTTGGATAGGATACAACTTACCAGCAAATGTATTTGCTCGATTAAGCGATGCAGAGCTGCAATTGATGGGACATGCGTTATATCAGGATCGAAAATTATCAAGAGAACAATTTTTAAAAAATACATTTAGTCATTACTATGAACAAAAACAAGAAAGAACGTCTGTAACAATCGAAGATTTTAATGATATGCTGGAAAGAGAAGGTGTATTCAAAAGATTTTTTGATGCAATGTTAGAAGGATCAAATCCAATCATGCGACCATATCAAGATAGATTTGATAGAGTTAAAGAATTAATAATGCTAATTGATAATAGTGGTCAAGGTCAGAAAATAGTTGGTATAACTAAAAGTCGATTTGCAACTTATGTTAATGAATATTATTTTAATCAAGTCATGGGTCGTAAACTTGATGCGGTTTATACTCCAGATAAAGCTGAGAAAGTAATTGCGCAACAACTATCAGGTAAAGATATCTGTGGTCATGCTATACAAAAATATGATGGAGACTTAGAAGCTTATGATAAAACTAACCTTGCCGCACTAGCACTCCATATTTTGAATAATAAACATGGAGATGTAAAAAACGGAGATGTTTTTCTTATCGATGATTCTAAAAGTGGCTTGATGGAAATGGGATCACAATTTTTATTATCTAAAAATGGAGAAGAAGCAAATAAACAACTTAAGGCTATAACAGCAAGACTTAGAATGGTTATGCGTCCAAAAGCAGAACCTGCAGAAGATGTTGGTTATATTGATATAGGTGCAAATTCAGATTCAGGTGAGGAAAATCTACCAATAGTAAATCGAGCTACAAAACCTCAAAGACCAATAAAATATGTTGTTAGAGATGAGATTAAAAATGGCAAAGAAGAAGAAAAAAATCAATATGTTACATCCATTTTAGGAGAAGCGGGTGATAAGATTTATTCGCCTAGAGAAGACGGTGACTTATTTCATTTTATCTGCGCTTTTGTAAATCAAGAATCATTTAATGAATGGGCTGGATTGGGCGATGATACATTAAAAGCTGCTCATATTGAAGAAATGCAAACAAAAGTATCTTTTGTTTGCGATCTATGTAACCAAGGGATAGGAGACTTAAGCCAAGATAGTCTAGATAGTGTTTTAACAAATTTAAAACGCTTATTTGCAATAAAAGATTTTGCCGAAGCATTAAAAGAATTAAAAGATTATAATGGAGAAGAGAAAATTAATGCTAAAACACCTTATGATGATTTAGTTGACGGGATTAGAGGTGTTTTATTATCTGACGATGTAGAAGCAGAAGTTGAATTTCAAAAATGCATAGGTGATTTTCTTTTGGACGGGGGTAGAGCAGAAGAAATATCGGAACTTGTTGTGAATAAAGGGCTAACATTATACACCGTACTTAGTACATATTCTCAAGCAAGTCATGATCATGAGCCTGCTGCTGCCGCACCTCAGCCTGCCGCTGCACCTCAGCCTGCTGCCGCTGCGCCTCAGTCTGCTGCTGCGCCTCAGAGGGGAAAACTTCATAAAGGTGTTTTGCAGAATATGGCAAAATATTTATTACAAACAAACGGAGGAGAACCTAGTAATACTCTACAACAACCAACAGCTCAGAACAATAGCAATGGCATGACAGGTCGAGCATAAATAAAATTTAGCGTGAAGACTCATTAGCTTTATTTTGCGGATGCTGAGGATTGTTTGGAGTGTCTTGTAAAGCTTCAATATTTTTGGCATTACTAAGAGAGACATTTGCACTACTGTTTTTTGCCTGTTGTTCTTTTAACGAAATTTTATTAGCCTGAGCTGCTGTTTTGCTTTCTGCAGGAGGACCTGCAAAAGGTTGCTTATTAGAAATATCTTCACTCATTACTGATACTTTTATTATAGTTACTTTAGAATCTAAATAGTCGCTTGTGAAAAAGTCTCTTTTTGTTATCCATGAAAGAAAATCATGACTTCCGTTCCTCATTTACGATCAAGTAAACTGCGGTACGGCTTCATAATTTTCTTTCATGTATATTCAAAAATAGCCATTTTAACAAGCATTCACCACAAAATCTTTTGCAAGCTTTTGTAGTTTAGTCTGCTGATTTCTGATAATTTATTTCCCATGAAAATATTATATAGCCTAATCTAAGAGTGGCTCGTAGACTTTTTCACGGCAGACTAAATAAAATAGCCAGATTTTTTTAAAAACTATAATTAAATATCCATAATATGTCTAGAGATAAAATTTATAAAAATTTGCTATAAAAACTATGTTTTATATGCACTAATAATAAATTGTATATTTACATCTCTACCTACCCATTGTGCATTAGGATCTGATATAATTCCTATGTCGTGGTTTAGTCTATTTAGAGTAAGAGTTCCTTTAGCTACAACTAGTTGTTTTGTTAAGTCTGAAAGAGAGAAATTAAACTTAACAGTACTGGTTAAGCCACGTAAATTTAATTTACCAATTAAGCTATAAGTACCATCGATATTTTTTGTGATAATTAAAGATTCAAACTCTGCCAGAGAGGAATTTTTTATATCAAACCAATCCGCTTGGGGCAATGTTGCATCAAACATTTTATTGCCAGTAATTGCAGATGAAAGATCAAATTTTATTTTTATTTTACTTTTATTTAAGCTGGCAGGATCAAAGTTAATATCAGCTTGCCATTTATTAAATAAACCATTGAAAGCTATATCTGCCTGCGTTCCAGAGAATTCTATTTTACTTTTGGCGTAATCAACTTTATAGTTTTGTGCGTAAGCAAAATTAATAGTAAAAATAAAATATATTAAAATAATAAAT
>CAZTUN010000159.1:0-2814 GCA_964616845.1 uncultured Rickettsiales bacterium
TGATATCTTTCCCTGATAGCAGGGCCAGACTTAGCACCTTACTCACTCTCTCCCCCTCCTTTCTAAGGAGGGGTTGGGGGAGGTTCAGCAGGTTGCTGGCGGATCGCAGGGCTGGTTCCCTAACCGCACTCTTGATATTGTTAGTTGTTGATGTGGGTATTATAACAGATTCAAAAATTATTTAATAATAGCCCAATTATTAAGATAATAATTCATCTGATGCTCTTTAGTCCCTAGGAAAATATTATTTTCTCTTATTTTTATGTTTACTCGATATCGTTTACCATGACCAACTTCTAATATTGCCTTTTCGTGAACTTTCTTTTCCATTTCAAAATAAGGAAGTATTAAATAGTTATTTTCAGATTCTCCATGTAAAACAAAAATATAAAATATATTACCTGAATCATGTCGTTCAAATGATACCTTCCTTACATCAAAGACATAAGTATTGAATGAGTTAAGATTGGAGGTTTTCACTTGTACACTAAATAGCTTTGAATCTCTAGTTGCAATTATGTCCATTCCGACGTCTACACTCATAATACTGGCGTTAAAGCCTCGAAACAATAATTCACTGCATACGAGATGTTCACCGCCTTTACCAGTATAGCCACTTTCAATACTTATTTTTTCATCTTCTTCTTTCTCAGCAATTAAAACTTTTTCACTCGCAGCTTGTTTCTGATTTTTATTTAAAACGTAAGTACTTGGTGCAGTCTTAATAAAATCTGAGTACTCCTTTTTGTTCCGAATATCTAGAATTATCTGAGTATTCATTGAATTCTCAGGAGTAGCACCTTCAGTTTCAAGGATACCTTTTTCTAAAGCTTGTTTCGTAATTTCTTTTACATGTAAAGGGGTTTTTGCCTCTTTTAAAATACTTACAGCAGCGATTCTAAATTTATTCATATATTCCTATCAAGGTTACCTTAATATTATAATCCTAATAATCAACAATTCAAAACTTTTTCAATTTTAATTATAGCAAATCTGACTTCAAATACACCCCAAATATTGTTATACTGTGCTTATTAAGTTAAACCCATGTATAAAGTCAATATTCCCAAAATTTTGTTTTTAGCTTTAGAAATAGCTAAGCATTATAAAAAAGATCGGTTCTACAATACTAATGACTTGGCAATTCTCGCCAACGAATACGGTAAGGAACTAGTAAGATTAAGGGTACAGAAGAAAGAATATAAATACCTTGATGATACAAATTTTGGAGGCCTTCGGGGAAATTTTTCTACATTGATGACATGGAAAGGCTTAGTTAGAAGGGGTACAACTATAGTTAATAACTGGAGCGTTGGAAGGGATGATAGAATTCTCAATGCTGTTATAAATGGCAGAATTATTTTAGATTTAAATGAGCAAGGGTTTTGGGCACATACCAAAGACGAAAAACTAAAATCCCTACTTGAATTAGAGTCATGGCTTTTAGGAGTACGGGAAGAGCAAGCGCATATTAAAGTATGGCTATCTAGAAACCCTGAGATACCGCTCACTAGAGATAATGCTAACTTTGCCAAAGTTTCAGTTGTGAAAAGTAATCATGATCAATATTTTATTAGAGCTTTACTAAATAATTACTCAGATTACTCTAATTCGATTATCGAGTATGACATAAAAAATCTTTGGGAAGGAAACAAACTTAAGAAAAAAAATTTACATTTAATGCTGGTTGTCCCATCTATTAAAAATGCTTGGGATAAGATATTTTATATTAATAACGAGCAGCTGTTAAAGAATAAACCACTTACAATTTACTTCGATACCAATAGTCAAAACTGTTATGATGCAGAAGATAACAATTATAATCTCTTTAGCCTAGACGATGCACTTTCAAGTTTTTCCACTGGAAACCAAAATGTCGAAGAAAGACTTGAGCATAATTGGAAAAAATTAGAAAGAGATAACTGCACAGAGGAGATTGAATTTAAAAATCGTAAGCATGATGAGTTCAGTGAATTTTTAAATAAGTTCTTGGGCTGGAAAAATAATTTTTCTATCGAAGGGAAAAAGGTAATCAATATTGCCTCATATAGCTCAGGTGGCCCGGATGTCAGTTTATTCTTTGAGGATGGATCAGAACAAAAAATTGAATTAGAGCATACTTGGAAAAGCTATTTAGAGCATAGACATAATTTAGACAATGCCTGGTCAAATGTATGGCTATTTGCAGAAGAACCGTGGAATTCAGAAAAAGTGTATATGCTATTTAAAGAACAGAAAAAAACAAACAATATTAGGATTCCAAACGTGTTTCTATGTATAGATAATGGAGTTAAAAAAGCATATAGAATAAATTGGGTCGATGGATCAATCTTAGAGTTAGACCTCGATATTTAACAGACCTCTAAAATTTTAATGTCTTTTTCAAACCTTTAAGCTTAGAAAGCTTAGAGCTTCTTTGCAAGTTCTTCGCTCTATTTGTAGATAAATTGTAATATGATAAATCTTTTTCAATATTTATAGAGTTGCGGTTCATTTCATCAGCACTATCCATTAATGTACCACTGCCTGAAAAAAAATCTAAAACCCAATCATTTTCATTAGTAAAAAGTTTCAGTAGGTGTTTGATGACCTTTTTAGGCTTTTGGGTTGGGTGAGACGTCCTCTCTTTCCCCATACATATTGGGGTTTCTATAAAATTATGCATCTCGTTCTGTTTGCCGAAATTGAAAGTGTAGGATATTTTTTTATCATCAAACCCTTTCGTGGCCCATAGAATGGCTTCAACTGAGGATAAAAACCCTCTTTTTCGAATTTGTGGTGCAGGGTTTGTTTTATGCCAAATAATAGTGGCGT
>CAZTUN010000160.1:0-2739 GCA_964616845.1 uncultured Rickettsiales bacterium
TATTTTGCATAAGATCATGTACTGCTTCATATAATTGATCTTTATTATGAACTTTAACGCTAGCATTTCTGCTTGTAAATTCAGAATCTATTTCAATAAAAGTTTCCATATGCAGTCCATATAAAACAGCACAGCCAAGCCTTGCAGGTTCTAAAGGATTATGCCCTCCTATCGGAGCTAAAGTGCCTCCTACAAAAGCAATTTTTGCTAGCCTATAAAAAATTCCCAATTCTCCCATAGTATCGGCTAAATATATTTCCGTATTATCTAAAAGAGGTTCATTCTTTGATCTTATGGCAATATCTAAATCATTTCCAATGTCTTTTATTATTTCATCATTACGATTTATATGCCTTGGAGCAATTATAGTTAAAATATTTGGATAGTCTTTCTTAAGCTTGCGGTGAACAAAAGAAATTTTAGCCTCTTCATTACTATGAGTGCTTGCAGCAACCCAAACTGGTCTGTTAGCTATTTTTTCTTTTAACTCATTTAGTTTTTTCTCGTCACAAGGTAGAGGTTTTGCATCATATTTTATATTGCCAGTATATATGGTATTATTTGCACCTAACTGCTTAAAGAAATTAATATCTACTTGGCTTTGTCCTAAAATAAAAGCTATTTTATTTAGTAAAACCTTAACTAAAGAAGATACATTCTGCCAATTTCTTAGTGATTTTTCTGATAAACTGGCATTAACTAATATTATATCACAAATTTTTGAGGTTCTATTAACCATACAAGGCCATATTTCAGACTCAACCCATAGGGCAAGATTAGGTCGCCAATGATTTAAGAATCTCGACATCGCCAATAAATTGTCTATAGGAATAAATTGATGAATGGCATTAGACGGTATTTTTCCTTCTAGTATTTTTGCTGAATTAACTGTACCTGTAGTGATTAATATTTTTATATTATTATGTTTTTGGTTTAATTTCTCTATTAAAGGCAATATAGACAGAGCCTCTCCAACACTTGCCGCATGTACCCATACAAGAAAACCTTCTGGCCTTATTTTATCAGAACATCCAAATCTTTCCTTGAATCTTTCTTTACTTTCTTTTCCTTTTATTTTTCTATATTGCAAATATATAAAAATAGCAGGTAAGCTTATAATGGTTAGTATCTCGTATAATTTAAGTAAAATCTTACCTTTCATTATCATCTATATTCCATTTTTTATGTTTGCATCAAATAAAGGTATCCTTATAAAGATTGTCCTACTAAATTGTCACATTCTTTAGTTAATAGTACCAGTTTATTTTCTAAATCAGCATTAGCTTCATGTATGGCAACTTTATTATTATAATCAATATATATAGGATCTCCATATATACAAACTCCCCTTCCAAATGGAAATGGAATAAAAAATCTATCCCAACTCTTTAAGAAAGTTCCAAAGCTTGTTGATTGCGCATAAGGTATAATTGCAGCTCCAGACATTCTTGCTAATTCTAAAACATTACCATTTATTTTCATTAGCGGACCTCTTGGTCCATCTGGAGTTATAACTAATAAATTACCATCTTTTAGTACTTTTAAAGCATTCTTAAATGCTGAAATTGCACCCTTATTGCTAGATCCTCTAACTGATTTAACGCCATGATATTTCATATATCTTGCAATATATTCACCATCTCCATGAGTAGAAATAATAGCGTAATGCTTCTTAGGTTTTAGAGGAAATTTTGGCGATAATAATATTCTACCGTGCCAAACTACAACAATGACTGGCTTATCCGATTTAATTATTTCATCTATAGCCTCACGCCCAATTACTTTCCATTTTGTAGTAAAATAAACTAAACTTGTGTAGGAATATATTAACAAAGAAACTATCCCTTGAAACCAACTTGACTTAAATATTTTCTTTCTTATTTTCTTTAACATAGTTTATTTACCTGCGACCATAAGTCCATCTATTCTGAGGCTTGGTGAATTTATAGAATTTTTAAATTCTAGATCATTTGCTACTGTTATATTTAGAAACATATCTTTTAGATTCCCTGCTATAGTTAGCTCATTGACTGGATATGATATTTTACCATTCTCAATCCAAAATCCTGATGCTCCTTGACTATAATCTCCCGTTACTAAATTTATACCAGAACCAAAAACTTCACTAATATAAATTCCTTGTTTTATATCAGCAATTAAGTCCTCTTGGCTAATTTCTCCATTTTCTATATATATATTAGTAGACGTAGGATGTGGTAAAGATGATACTGATCTTGAGGCATTTCCCGTAGTCGTAAGCCCCAATTGCTTTGCAGATCTTAAATCAAGAATCCATGAATTTAATATACCATTTTGTACAATTTTTTTATTTATTCCTACAATAGCTTCCGCATCAAATGGTTTGGAAGCAAGTCCTCTTGGAATCAAAGGATTGTCAATTATATTAACTTTATTGTTAAATACTTGCTTGTCTAACTGATCTTTTAAAAAGCTACTGCCTCTTGCTATAGCTGTTCCATTTATACTTGCGGCAAATGTAGATAATAAAGTTTTGGCAACACGTGGCTCAAAAATAACAGAATATACTCCTGTGGCAGGTCGTCTGGCATTTACCCTTTTAATCGCACGCTCTGCCGCATCATTACCAAGCCATTGCAGATTTTTTAAATCGGCATAATGCCTTGCTGCACTATAAGAATAATCTCTTTCCATTTTTCCATTAGATTCGGCTAATACAGAAATAGACCGACCAAATATCGAGGTCTTATATCCAGTACA
>CAZTUN010000161.1:0-383 GCA_964616845.1 uncultured Rickettsiales bacterium
TAACTACAAAATCTACACGCCCCCAATCACTGCAATTTGCTACATTGAATGCTTTTTTAGCCAAATTTTGTATTTGCTGTTCTTTATCAAAACTTAAATTTGACGGACATAAATAACTAGTATCATGACTAATGTATTTAGCTTCATAATTATAAAATTGTTTTTTAGCTTCAATCTTAATACTTGGTAAAGGCTCGCCACTTAAAATCCCTACTGTATATTCTCCAGCTGTTAACCATGGTTCAATCATCACTTCATTGCCATAAGTTCTTGCCTTGGCTACTGCATTTTCAAGCTCAGTTTTTTTATCTACTCTGTAAATACCCAAACTTGAACCTTGTCTAACAGGCTTCACACAAAGAGGTAATCCAACTTGATTAATA
>CAZTUN010000161.1:393-2667 GCA_964616845.1 uncultured Rickettsiales bacterium
AAACTATCAACATTTTTATTAGTTATATAAATATGCTCTAATACAGGCAAAGCATTTGCCTTTAATACTTCTTTGGTCTTAACTTTATCCATGCATAATGCACTTGCTAAAACTCCTGATCCTGTGTAGGGTATACCTAATATCTCTAAAACAGACTGTACACAACCATCTTCACCATCAATACCATGCAATGCGATAAAGGCACAATCATAATTCTTTGATAAGATTTGTGCAATACTCTCCCGACCTTGCCAATCAATTACATCTACATGATAGTTTTTTCTTTGCAAAGCATTTGCTACTGCATTTCCAGTCATTAGAGATATTTCACGTTCACTTGAACGCCCACCAAGCAAAACTACTACATTATTAAATTCTTTGCTCATAATAATTCCCCAATGATTTTTACTTCAGGTTCTAATTCTACAGAGTACTTTTCAAAAACCTTCAGTTTAATATATTTTATTAACTTTTCAATATCATCTGCTGTTGCTGTTTTATCATTAATAATAAAATTAGCATGTTTTGTTGATACTTTAGCACCACCAATTGCATAACCTTTTAAACCAGCTTCTTGAATTAATTTAGCAGCATAGTTACCTTCAGGATTTTTAAACGTTGATCCACCGGAGAATGAACCAATTGGCTGAGATTCAGCACGCTTATTTAATAAGTCTTTTATTTGACTACGCCCACATGTATTAGCATCTAATGGTAATTTTAACCAAACTTTAGTAAACCAAAATTCCCTTGATTCTAATATTTCTTTATTAATAAGCTCGATATGCCGATAACTTATTTTAAAATCTTTTGGATATAACTCATAAGAATTACCCTGGTTATCCAATACTGCTACTTTTTCTACAAACTCCCAAGTCTCATGACCATAACAACCAGCATTCATAGCCAAAGCTCCGCCAATAGTACCAGGAATTCCAGACCAAAAGGCTCCGATTGGGTGCTTATTATCTGCTAGAACCCTAGCCAATTTAGCACATGTAACACCTGCACCTGCAGTAATAGAATTATCTTTATCAATTTGCAATTCGCTTAGATCACTATTTTTATTTGCATTGGTTAAAATAACTATACCTCGAAACCCACCGTCACGGATTAGAATATTACTACCTAATCCTAAAAAACAAAATTTAATAGCTTGATTAGTGCTATAAACAACACGAAGAAATGTCTGTAAGTCACTAATACTATCAGGCTTATAAACATAATCAGCTTTACCGCCAACATGCCAAGTATTATACTTCCCCAGATTGACGTCTTTTAACAGTTGTCCTTTATAATGTTCTTTGGTTAAATCTTCAATATTTATTAGTGTTTGCATGATAATACCATTAAGTTAAACAACATGATAACCAGGATTTAAACTTGTTAACTTATTAGTTATTGAACCTATATCACCAGCACCTTGTACAACTACTATATCCCCATCATTAATAATAGAATCTAAGTTTTCAAAGGTATCTGTTACACTTTCAAATAAATAACATTTATTATTCTTCTCGATAAAATCAGTTGAACTTCTAATTGCTTGATACAATTCTTTACTGGTAGCACCGGCAATAGGTAACTCACTAGCAGGATAAACTGGTGCTAATGCTAAAACTTTCACATTTGATAATACTTTTACAAAATCATCAAATAAATCTCTCGTGCGAGTATAACGGTGTGGTTGAAAAAGCATAACAAGTCTTTTATCAGGCCAACCATTATGAATTGCCTCAATCGTTGCTTGAATTTCTCCTGGGTGATGACCATAGTCATCAATTAGAGTAAAAGTTTTACCATTAAGCTTCATATTTTTATACATTTGAAAACGACGATCGATACCTTTAAATTCTACTAATGCTTGTTTTATCGCATCAATATTCAGGCCTTCCTCCATGCATACTGCTATAGCTGCTAATGCATTTAAAGCATTATGGACACCTGGTAAGTTCAAACTAAAACTATGGGTATTACCTGTACTTTTTTGTAAAACATTAAAAGAGCCCTTACCTTCATCTTGCATATAATCTAACAATTGATAATCTGCATTTGCGGATTTTCCAAAAGTAACTACTTGACGATGTACCTCAGGTATAATATCCCTAGCAACAGGATCATCGATATTGATCACTGCCAAACCATAAAAAGGTAGCCTTAATAAAAAATCAATAAAAACTTTTCGCAAATTTTTAAAATCGCCTCCATAAGTAGGCATATGATCACGATCAATATTCGTTACAATTGAAATTACGGGATTTAAATGTAAAAAAG
>CAZTUN010000162.1:0-2653 GCA_964616845.1 uncultured Rickettsiales bacterium
GCTAAAACGCTTAAGCCGGCCAATGTTAAACAGACAACTTTTAGCTTAGAAATATTTTCCATGGAATGTTCTCCTAACCTTTTTACAATTAGCAACAAAAGTTAAATTACTCTGGCAATAAATTGCCAGTTCTAACAATGCTTATGAATCTTAATCCATTAAGCATAATACCATTTCAGTGCAATAATATTTTATCACGTACAACAAAAAAAATAATCGCGCACCGTGAAACAGCTTGATTTAAAGACTAGCCCATAATTTTTATTAATGCAAGTACTTTCACATTAATCAAATATAATTAGTTTTATTTTGTTTTCACTGTAGAAATACTAAAAATAATCCTTTATGAGGCAGAATCTATAACCTAAATACAGTTATGGAATAATAAAATCATTACATATCTAAACTACATAAGCAACTCTAAATTTATCAATTTACAAAATTACAACTGTATTTTGTATATTGATAATTTTAAAGCACACAATAGAGTATAGTTAGATTTGTTAAATTAACAAACTTTTTACAAATAATTATTTATTTTTTTATTAAGACCAGTATTCATCTACAATCTTGAAGTATTTTTTCTTTATGTTTATAATACTAACAAAATATAATCCGGGTGAAATAATGCAATTCAATAGAGACTTTACAGATCAGTCTGTTTATATCAACTCATATGACTCTAATAAAAAAGAAATTACAATAACTAACTATATAACCCAGAAAAAAAATACTTACACAAAGAATTTAGTTCTGCTTAATAAAGAAATAATAACTGATTGGCCATTACTATCATTAACAGATTTAAATAAAACTGTAATCAAACAAATCATAGAACTAGAAACAGAAATTGTAATTTTAGGTATAGGATCGGCTCTTATTCAATTAGAATTTGAAATTTTGGAGCCTTTGTACGTTACAAAAACTCCTTTTGAAGTCATGACTACTACAAACGCTTGTAGGACTTTTAATCTCTTAGCAAGCGAACATAGAAAAGTTGCAGCTGTGTTATTTATTTAATAAATTTCTCTCTCAATAAATTCTCAAAAAAATCAACTTTTTTATGTCGAATTTCATTTATAGTATCTATTGCTTTTTCTGTTGATGTACCTAACATAATTAACATATTAAGAGCAAGCATGAAGCTAGCTTCTTCCGTTTCAGAAATAACTTCATTAGCACCCGCATCTTGCAAATCTTTACTATTATTTAAATCTCGTGTTCTTACTAATATTGGAATTTTTGAATGTAAGCTCCTAATATTTTTAATAATATTTTTAGTAACATGATCATTATCAACGCAAATAACGACCATTTTTGCCTGGTTCAAACTAGCTAATGCTAAAATATCACGGCTAGTTGCACAATCACCAAAATACACATTGTAATCTGATGTTACTCCGTTTCTCACTAATCTTGAATTAGTTTCCAAACATAAATAATGCAGGTTGTTCATTTTTAGTAGTCTTGCTAAATTTTTCCCTACTCGACCAAAACCACAAATAATAATATGGTCACTCATATGAGGATAGTGCGCAACCATTGGCGTACTGTGCCCACCTTCTACACCTGCGTTATTTTCATTATCAGAATGCCGAAATTGCTGAATACCAGTTTTTTCCGCAATAAAATTAATAATAAAACCAGAGTATTTTGTCATTAACACAGCTATGAATAAAGATATAATCATTGCGGCTAAAATTATTTGAGCCGTATTACCATAAATCAATTTATATGAGCCCGCTAAAGTTAAAATTGCGAGACCAAACTCACCTGCATGAGCCAAGATCATTCCAGACTTCAAGCAAGTTAGCATATTTACTTTTCTGCCTAGTAAATAACATAATAAAGTTACAACAATAAACTTAATTAAAACTATCGCCAATACAGCAACTAATACCATTGTAAAATTATTAAACACTATTTCTAAGTTTAATAACATGCCTATTGAAATAAAAAATATCCCTAATAAAATATCTCTAAAGGGTCTTATTTCAGAATCGATTTGGTGGCGATATTCCGACTCACCTAAACCTATTCCAGCTACAAACGCGCCAAAGCTCATTGATAAACCAAATTCATGTGTTACATAGGCAGCTAGTAGTGCTACAAATAATACTGCAAACATAAATAATTCTAAAGAACGCGTCATAGCAATTTTATGAAATAATTTACGTAGTACTGTCCTTGATAACCCAATAATAATGGCAAAAACAACACACCCTTTAAACATGATAGTAATTATTGGTAATATAAGCTCATAATTAGCTGAAATTTCAGCATTCGGCTGATTAAAACTTGCTAATATAGGTAATAATATCAATAAAGGCACAACAGCTATATCTTGAAAAATTAACATGGCAAAAACGAGCTGACCATGTCTTGAAAATAAATCATTCTGTTCACTAAGCTGACGCATAATTATAGCTGTAGATGAGAGTGACAAAGCAGAAGCAGCAACTAAACTAGATAAAAAATTGACTCCAAACCCACACATTAAAATCATAAATAGCAATGTACAAAAAAATACTTGACCACAGCCGATAATCAATAAGTCATATCGCATTTCCATAAATTTTGCTAAAGGTAACTCTAGCCCTATAGTAAATAATAAAAAAACATCATTTATAGGATTAAATCCAAATACTCAATT
>CAZTUN010000163.1:0-2635 GCA_964616845.1 uncultured Rickettsiales bacterium
GACTACACGTACTTGAGTCTCACTATAGAAGTCAATCTAAATTTAGCTGGGACAGCTTACATGCAGCACAGAACCGATTAGAAGACCTACGAGCATTGGCTGCATTGAAGTGGCAACCTAAAAAGCAAGACAGCTCAAACCCCATAGATTTTAATAAAATTAATAATGAAATAATGAACTACCTTAATAATGACTTAAATACACCGCAATTATTAGCTTATTTAAGCGGAGTTAGTTCAGAGATACAAAAAACTTTAGTATGTGCGGACAATATTAAAGAATTTATTTCTTTAATCGACAAATTAGATTCCATATTAGGCTTAAATTTATCTTCTATCCAAGACATTGATCAAGAATATAAAGATTTACTAAGTCAGCGAATTAGTGCTCGTGATAATAAAGATTGGCATAAGTCTGATTTGATAAGAGAAGAGTTAAAGAAAAAGGGAATCGGAATTCGTGATACTGAACTAGATGCTATCTGGTTTCCGGTTTAGTAACAGCAGTATCGAATTCTGACGTACTTATCATATTACGATCTCGCATATACTCAAGTAGAGCTATCCTAATACATCCAGCTATTGGAATCGCAACTAGAGCACCAAATAACCCTCCGAAACTGACACCAACTACAACTGAAGCAAATACTAACAAAGGCGACATATTTGTAGAATTTGCTTGAACTTTAGGCTGGATGAAATAGTTCTCAATCTGTTGATACAAGAAATAATAAGATAATATTATAATTGCAGCCGGTATTGATTGAAATAGGGCAACCGAGGTAACAATTATTGCTCCAATAGTATGACCGACCATAGGGATAAGACCGCATATAAAAACAATAACCATAAGTGCTAACGGATAACTTATATCCAAAATTAATATCATTGGCATAATCAAAATAGCTGCGATTGCTGCAAGTACTACTTGACCATTTACGTACCCTTTAATGACTAAATACATTGAGTTTGTCACTCGTTCTACTTTTTCTTGGTTACGACCTGGCACTAATCTTTTAAAAAATGATATCCAGCGAGGTCCTTCAATCAGCATCATAAAAGTTAAAACAAGGATTGTGAGTAATCCAAAGGCGCTACTTCCGACTTTTTGAACAGTACTAAAAGCAGCACCTCCCACATTATCAGCTCTGCTAGAAAGTTGACTAGCGAGTTTATCAACTTGATCTTCCAGATTATAATTTCGTATGAATCTACCCGTAGCACTATCTTGACTTCTAAAATCAGTGATCAGTTCTGGCGCTACATCAACGAAACTTTGAGTTTGTTTGACTAGCGGAGGGACTAGACTTGCTAGAAATGCGGAAAGTAGCAAAATAACTACCAAAAATGATAGTGAAGTACCTAAAGACCGGTTACCTCTCTTTTTCCCAGGTAATTTGTCACTTAGCCAATGTACGGGAGCGTTTAAAGCCAAAGCTAAAAAGAAAGCAATAAAAATGAGTAACAAAGCATGTGACGCTTTGGAGATTGCCAAGAACAATAAAATTATTCCAATTGTTAAAACCGCTAATCTTATAAATGTTTCAGTTGATATATCAACTTCAACTTTTTGTTTATTGTCGTTTTTATTTATCCCCGTCATGCTTGTATTATCTACAAAGCGCGCCTTTTACGCAATGCTTCGTCATAAACATATAATAATTGTGTTCCAACTTTTTCAATATCAAACTTTCTTGAATATTCTAAACCCCATTTTGCAAGTCTATTTTTTTCGTTACTGTTATCAATATAGAATTTAATTTTACTTGCTAACTTATCAATATCATTTGTGTTAAATAGTAAAGATTCTTGTGGCTCCATTACTGATCTGTAACCTGGGTTATCACCAGCTAGAACAACTGCTTTTCCACCAGCCATAGCTTCTAATAACACAATGCCAAAACTTTCTCCAGCACTGCTTGGGAAAACGGATATCTGTGACGATGCATAGTAGCTTGGTTTTTCAACTTCATCTACATAACCTTTAAACTCAACGATTTTGTTTAATTTATGATCTGAAACGTATTTTTCTAATTTAGTTCTAAGAGGACCCGTGCCGCAAATTATGACTCTAATTTTATTTGACGTAGAATCATCAGAAGCCAATATATTTACTGCTTTAAGTAACGTCAAGCAACCTTTTCTAGGTACTAATCTCCCTAAGAAAAGAATATTTACTTTCCCATCGCTGTACTTCTTTATTGGCTTAGCAGAGTTAAAGTTCTTAAAGTCTACGACATTTGGCAATACCTTCGCATCAATATTAAAACTGCTTTTCGCAAACATAGCTGCCGAAAGTGATACTGCCAACATTTTATCGAATCTTTTTAGTGAAGGCTTTAGCCATATTCCCAGAGCATAATTGCCATACTTCGATAGAAATCCGTAAGGTAAGATATGAAACGTCCCTATTACTGCAGTTTTTTTATCTGCTGCCATTATTAATTTTTGAGCCATAAAAGGGCTGTGAGGAACTTGAACATGCAAAATATCAAATTTATTTTGGTTTAAAAAATAAGCTAATTTCTTTTTTGAGGTAGGTAAGGGAATTGTAGTGCTATTACCATTAAATTTCACTGACACATTTTTTGCTAGACTATGTACGTTTTGTAAATCGCGATTTTCAGTTTGCCCAA
>CAZTUN010000164.1:0-2635 GCA_964616845.1 uncultured Rickettsiales bacterium
CCCAAGTATACAGAGTAGTTCTTGTAATCCCTAATTCTTTAGCTGTTTGAGCCATAGGACGATTAGATTCAATCGCTAATTTTACTGCTGCTTCTTTAAATTCTCCAGGATAAATCTTTGGTTTCGTTTTTGTCATTTCTGTAATTCCTTTTTGTTAATATTGTTTCATATTAACTGTCCGGAAAAGTATAACCACATCATAATTGAAAGGTTTGCCGAACGCTTACTGTTTACTACTGTACAGTTAACTTTCTAATGCAAAACTGGCATAAATTAATAGCAAAACCTATACAAAAATCGTTTTCTTGGGTATGATAGTCCATATTTGGAATTGCTGCATTCAACAGAATATTATTGCAGCTATTTATTTTTATTAATCTGCTTCTTCTCTGAATAAATAATAAACCAAGTAGAGGGTATAACTACAATTGAGCCTAATAGTGTGGCATCTGTTGGTATTTCCTGAAATACAAGATATGCAATTAGTGCTGATACAGCTAACTCAAAATATCTGTATGGTGCAAGGGCCGTCGCATCAGCAACTGCAAATGCTTTTAGCAAGAAAAATAATATTAAGTTTGCACTTGTTCCAAGAATAAATAATAACACTAATTCTTTAACCGTAGGAAAAGTCCAAAATTTTAATGCAAAAGGAAAAGCAAGAACTGCCGTAACAATAGCTGAGTAAAATAGCATACTAATCATTGTTTCTTTTATAACGAACTTTTTATTAATAATATCTAAAATCGAAAAACAAATAGCTGCTGCAATAAAAATCAGAATCTCAGGATTAAAATCTTCAGCACTTGGATTTAATGTAATCACTAAACCTGCAAATGCTATAATTGTTATCCCCCATCTTTGCCATATAATATTTTCACTTAGAAAAAAAAAACCTAAAACTAAAACAAAAATAGGTATTGTAAAGCTCACAACTGTTGCAGTAGTAACAGGTGCAATGGTTAGACCATAAGTCCATGCTGCAATGCCTAAAAACAAGAATAGTCCACGCATAAAATGTACAAAAGGTCTGTTAGTTTTTAACGTTGATACTCCATAGTACACAACAAAAGGAAGCAATGTAATTGTACCAAACAAAAATCTAAAGAATGTAATTTCATAACTATGCAGGCGTATTCCAGCATATTTTGACATAACATCATTGATTGAACTACTAATCAAGCTCAATATGAACCATGCTATACCAATAAAATACATACGAAGTTTAGAATCCATTTTTTCGTTCTTTTGAAATGCTTAGTAAAAAATTACGCAGAGAATATAACGTTTTTCGAAATTAGTGAAGAAAATTTTTAGAAAATCTTTTGGCAAATACACAATATATAAAAGAGGAACAGTATCATCATTGCAACTTAAGTACTATTACCCACTAATATAAGCGACTAATGCCGAAATACCAAGTGCCACGGAGGTTCTTTCCAACTAAGTGATACTGTATTGCGAGTCAATAAAAAATTAAGCTAATTCATAACAAAAAATAGATTTATTTTTAAGTATAGCAAAAATAATAACGCATTAAAGCAACTATGATAACCATGTTATGCTTTTCCTTACCCCTAAATCCTTTGTGTAAATTCCTGAAAATTACGGTTAACAGAAGAAGGACAATAGCTGGGAAATATAAAATCCTACGCAAATTTCCTGAGCCTATTTTAACCACAGTTCATACAATAAAAATTGCCTAGATAAGTATAATTTGATCAATTATATTTGTTGAAGCGTTAGACTTCGTACCCCAGCAAAGACCCATCATTTTGGATAATGACTACGAACGGATGTCAAAAGGTTTTACCTTGTGTATGAACATGTAGCATATCCACTTTAACTATATAAAATGAGGTTCCATATGACAAGTTATATTGGGATAGATGTTGGTAAAAAATCACTACACATTTATTTACCTATTTTGCTGATAAATCTATTGAAATAACTAACAACCAATAAGGCCTTGCTAAACTTCTCTCTTGCTGTGTTGAATACTATCAGCATCTATCAGATATTATTATTGCGTTTGAACCCACAGGTGGCTATGAACGAGAATTAAAAGAATTTCTTAAGTTGAATAAAGTTAATTTTGTAACAGTTCACCCTAATAAAGTACGTTCTTATGCAAAAGCTAAAGGTTGGCTTGCTAAAACTGACCTAATAGATTCTAAACTATTATCTGAATATGCTACTGTATTTTCTTTGCTAGTCAAACAAGATTATAACTGTAAAAGTCAAGAGGATTTACGTTGTTTTATCCAAAGAAGGGAGCAGCGAATTGCTTTTAAAAATCAAGAAATTGCTAGATTAGAAAACTACCATAATAAGGTTGTGATTAAATCTATCAAAAGCCATATAAATCAGCTTGATAAGCAATTAACACAAGTACAAAAATCTATTGAGGAACTATGCAATAATGACCTTGCAATAAAGGATAAAGTTAGCAAATTAACTTCTATTCCCGGAGTAGGAATTGTTGCTGCTACAACTGCAATCTGCGAAATACTTCAACTTGGTAATATTGAATTTAGTCAATTAACTGCTTTAGTTGGTATTGCTCCTTATGCTAGAGAAAGTGGTGGTTATAAAGGTAAAAGATCTATTTTTGCTGGGCCGTGGTAATCTTCGT
>CAZTUN010000165.1:0-1924 GCA_964616845.1 uncultured Rickettsiales bacterium
CGCCAATTGAGTAAATTTTTTCAGGAGTATTATATTTTTCAAAAAGTACTTCAGTAGCTTTATTAACACTTATATCTGTTGCCTGGGCTGATAAAATAACGGCAATTAATAACTCAAAATTCGAGTTATATTTTAATTCAGTTGTAGGGCTTGGATTATTTTTTTGGAATCTTTTGAATATCAGATATCTTTGTGCGTTGTTCATATGGATTATTCTTTTTTCTCAAACTTAGAAAATTTTTCAATGCAATTAGAATTCCTAGAATAAAAAATGCACCTGGTGGTAGTAATGCCAATATAAAGTTCGAATTGGCACTATGTATATGTACAACCAGATGTTCGCCTAGATCACCAAATAAAAGATTGGCATTTGCAAATAAAGTTCCTTGGCCGATAATTTCCCTAAGACTACCTAATAAAAATAAAGCTAAACTAAAACCTAAACCATTTGCTGCACCATCTAAACATGCTTTAGGAATACTGTTTTTATATGCAAAGGCTTCTATGCGACCTAAAATTACACAGTTTGTGGTGATTAATGCTAAATATACACCAAGAGACTGATATAATTCAAAGCTGATAGCCTTCAATAAAAGGATTATACATGTAACATTGCATGCAACAATAAGCATAAAGTAGGGTATGCGTAGATTATAGTCTATTCTTGACTTTAGTAATGCTATAAGACCATTACTAAATGTCAAAACAATGATGGTTGCTATACCTAAGGTAATTGAGCTAATAGCGGTATTTGATACAGCTAATAGTGGACATAGGCCTAATAGTTGAACTATTGCCGGGTTATTGTTCCATAAACCGTTTTTTATTATTTTAGTATTGCTTGTTGTCATAAATTTCAGGATGGTTTTTAACCAGTAATAAACAGTTATAAATAGCTTTAGTTACAGCATTAGAAGTAATTGTTGCTCCCGTTATACTATCATAATCATTCCAAGTTTTAGTATTCTGTGAATCTCTATTGATGAATTGTTGTAACCATGAGCTTTTAGTTGGTTCAATTAAATCACCTAATCCAGGAGTTTCATTATGTTGTAATATTTTGACATTAAGTATTTTATGGTTAGTATTACTATTATGTAATTTAATAGCAACTAGCATGTGAATATTACCATTATAACCATCTGGAGCAGTAGTGCTGATGATTATTGCTTGGGTTTTATTATTTAAAAAGGCAGTATATATATACTGTGGAATATTACCTAGATATTTTAAAAATATTGCATCGGAAATTTCTTTTTTTGATTCTAATATGACATTGTCATATTCAACGTTTGTTAATATAGTTTCTAATTGCTTATTGTAATAGTCATTTTCAGATATATTTATCTTAACCTTTAGTAAAAAATGACTACTAACTAATAAAGTTATAAATAACATTGCTATAAAAAAAATATTTAATAGAATTTTTGTTTTATTAAGATACATGCTATTTGTATTTTGCCGTGACTCTATTGATTAATGGAACCCATGTATTCATGAATAATACTGCAAAAGCTACTCCATCGGGATAACCACCGTACTCTCTGATTAAAAAACATAACACACCTGCAGCTATGCTATAAATATACTGACCATATCTGGTAATACTTGCTGTTACAGGGTCGGTTATGATAAAAAAAGCCCCCATCATGCTACCTCCTAGTAACAAATGTGAAAAAGGGTTATATAAACCACCTGCAATATAATAACTGAGCAAGCTAGTTGTAAAGATACCTGCTAAAAATCCGACAGGCAATCGCAGGGTAATTATGTTTTTATAAACTAAGTATATACCACCAATTAACCAAGTTATATTGATCAGATAAAAAGTATAAAGTTGGTTGAGTTGGTTTGGATAGTTATTGATGCTGTTAGTTAATATGATAGGGTCGAGTGGAGTAGCCTGGCTAATATCATCAGCTGC
>CAZTUN010000165.1:1934-2614 GCA_964616845.1 uncultured Rickettsiales bacterium
AGAAAAAATCTAAACTTGTTATTTCATGGAGGAAAAGATTATTATGAGTAGGCCATTGCGTAAAGTCTTGTGGAAAAGCGATCAATAATACTATATAGCCGACCATAGCAGGATTAAAGATATTATGTCCTAAACCGCCGTATATATGTTTTGTAACAACGATTGAAAAAAATAATCCAATAAATATTTTAATACTACTAAAATCTGGAGGTATACATAAGCTCAGTAATATTGCGGTTAATATTGCACTAAAATCACTCAAATGAGATATTACATTTCTTTTTCTTGATTTTAGGCAAATCGACTCTAGAAAAATAGCCGATATTAAAGATATCAATATATTTTTTAAAATGCCAATACCAAATAGTAGGCTGTTAATTACGATTGCGGGTAGGCACGCTAAAATTACAATAAGCATTATCTTGGATACTGATAGTTTATAGTTATGATTCATATTTTTTCTTGGCTCTATTCAGTACTGTAGTTAGTAATTCTTTTTTGCTTTTATTTTTACTCGCTAATAATTGTTCTTTATTTTTTTGTTTAAGTTCAATTTTTGCATTATGTAATTTATTTCTTGCCTCAGCAAGTTTTGCATCATGTTGTTCTTTTGTTAATATTTTTAATTTTGATTTGGCATACCTAAATTTGGCTGTTAATGGTATATTGCTAGGACAAAT
>CAZTUN010000166.1:0-2574 GCA_964616845.1 uncultured Rickettsiales bacterium
TCAAAAGGCGATTAAGCTTTCAAAATTATTTGAATCGATAGAAGCAACTAGCGTTGTGGCCTTGGGATTAGGCTGTGGTAACAATGAAAACTATGTTAAGGAAAGTGGCATAAGGTCAATTCAAGGCTATCCTGTTTATAGCTGGACTTTGAAAATCCCTTTTGTAACACGCAATATAAGTGCTAACCAGAGCCAAGTTAAAATTGGTGAATTAACAATGGGGATACACAGAGTGCCACAGATGATGTCACCAAATGGACTGGCAGTTTGGCAGTTTGTGTTCCAACAACAAAATCAAGAGCTAGGAGATGCAAAGTTTGAAGAGCTTTGTTTGAAATATTTTGGAATTTAACTATGCGAGTAAATGAGCCACAAGATTTAGATTTCATCATTAGGCATTATCGAAAAATGTTTAAACGTATTATCATTTTGTTGGGCTTGGTAATCTGTGCAGCGGTTTATTTTTATTATACACTCACTCAAATTAAGCTGCCTAAGTATTATGCATCGAGTGAAAATGGTGTATTAAAACAGTTAAGCTCCTTTGAACAAGAAGAAGTACAAAAAATGTTATCCGGAAGATGATGAGTAATGGTTATAAAGGATAGAATATTAAAAATACATCTTGCTACCATTGAGAAATCAAGGTTGCTAAAAAATAAGGTATCCTTAGTTCATACCCTATTAATAGTCTTGATATTAGCCATGGTTGTGTTGATAGCGGCAATTGGTTTTCTTATTTATACCAGAAATTATCCGCCATCATACGTAGTGATGAAAAATCAGGCTGATGGTACGCCATATATATCACGAGTTGTGCGTTTAGAGTATCCAAAAATAAGTAATGAATCATTGATGCGTTGGTCATCACGGGCAGTAACAGATATTTTTAACTTTAACTTTGATTTAGAAAGTTTTAATCAACACTTTATAAAAATTCAAAAGCATTTTACACAGGATGGTTATTTGCAATTTCGTGAAATGATGAAAGCAAGTGGCATACTAGATAATGTCTTAAATGAAAGATTAATAATTTCAGCGGTTTCATGTGAGAAAGCCACAATTCAAGAAACTAAAACGTTAGCTGGCAATCAGGGAAATCATATTTTATGGAATATTGGGATACCAGTAATATTTAGAATTCAGAGTGCTAGTGAGACTAAAAAATTGAGGTATATAATTCAAGCAACTCTTGAAACTGGTACTAAATTTGAAGACGATAAAAGTATAGCTATTGCTGGTATTGCAATGCATAGCCCTTCTTATAATAGTGAATTTTGTAGGTTACCTCGATAATATGAAAAGCGAAAGTGATAAAATAAAGCGCTCAGAAACAGATCCCAAAGATGTGGAGTCTGTGGATTCTGTAGAATCTAGGGAAATTGAACAGTCTAACGAGGTTATAGAGTGTAAAGAGGCGTTTTATGGTGATTCTTTTAATGGATATACAAAGTTAGTTTTATTATTTTCTTTCGTAGTGGTAATATTTCTTTACCTTAATTTTTATATTCTGAAAATACAACCCACAGAAAAATATTTCTTTGTAGACAATGAGGATCGCATAATAAGTGCTTATCCCTTACATGAACGTGTTTATTCTGATGCAGAAATTATGGATTGGACGGCGCAGGCAATTATTAAGCTATTTGATTTTAATTTTTTAAATTTATCAAATCAAATTCGCAGCACACAAAATTTATTTATTGGGGGTGGTTTTGATGTAGCTGTCGATGTTCTTAAAACCAGATTTATTCCTAAAATATTTTCAAAACGTTATATTGTTAAGGCTAGTTTATGCGATGTTGCAGAAATTATAAGCAGTGAATTAGTTGAAGACCAAAACGGTAAAAGATATGTATGGAAAGTATTATTACCAACTTATTTTATGTTTGCACGAGATTCTAATCAAGGACTAGAAAACCAAGTAGCAAGATTAATTGTAACTGTTGAAAGAGTATCTGACTTGAATTATTTAGATGGTGTAGCTATTAGGACGCTTGAAATTGAGGAACTTACCTTAATTGACAGACAAAAAAATTATTCTGCTTTACCTGTTTGCCAAGATGGCTAAGAGTTATATTTTGAATTATACTTGTGTATATGACTAATAGGATAATAAATGATATACTTTAAAGATTTAGAAAATAAAAGCATATGTTGTAAATCAGCTCTTATATTTTTATTTTTAATGAATATAAATTTCATTGATGTTTATGCGCAGCAACAAAAATCTAACTCTTCTATGGTGAATTTACCTGCGTTGCCTAATATTAGTAGTCAACTTGAAAATAAACAGCTACAAGAGATTGTTAATGATACTGCACAAAGTAAATTGCAATCTGAGCAGCAGCAACAAGTAGATTTACCGGGTTATAACGTGAATTTGTCAGAAGTGATACCGTGGCGAGATGGTTATGGCGATCCAAAAGATCAAAATTATCAGAACTTGCTAAAAGAACAGTTCCCTATGTCGCCTGAGCAGATAAAATCATTTCGTCAAACCTTAGACATTTATGAAAAATCTGTGCAACAGCAAGTAAGAAGTCCATCACCAGTAATCTCAACACGTAATGT
>CAZTUN010000167.1:0-2551 GCA_964616845.1 uncultured Rickettsiales bacterium
GTATGAGCCTTGAATAAAAGATCGTTAAACGGTAGAGTATAGAGATGTTCTATCTCAGCTGTAGTCCAGTTATGTCTGATTTCAGGTTGATTTAGTTCTACGCTCATTATGATTCCTTATTTAAATAGCACTAGAGGCACTGTCTTACAATGATAAAGATACTAGCTAAATTGTCAACTATTGTGTTCAATCAGGTTAACAATGTTACTAATCTGCTACCACGGCAATGCTTATTGTGCAAATCAGTAAGTTATAGTAGAAATATATGTGATTATTGTAATCTATCATTACCAAGACTGGTTAAAAAATGTAAAAATTGTGGTTGGCCAATTACTGTTGATAGAGATAAATGCAATCTTTGTATTGATTATCTTGGAGATATTTGTGATGTTAATATCCAAATCGTTTTCCCATATATTCATCCAATAGATAAACTCATTAAAAAATTTAAATATCAAGGAGACTTAAGTGTTGGAAAATTATTTGCTGAGTTATTGCTAGAGTATTTTATCAATAATAATTATGACGCTAGAGAATATGATGCAATAATTCCTGTCCCTATACATAAATCAAAGTTACAAATGAGGGGGTTTAATCAAGGCATAGAATTAGCTAGATATTTATCAAAAAAATTAAATATTAAAGCAGATTATAATTTAATTGCAAAATATAGAGCTACTAACTCACAAATGGGTGGTGATAAAGCTGATAGAGGCAAAAATATCAAAGATAGTTTTTGTTTTAACTATAAACCAAAGTATAATTCGGTAATCTTAGTAGATGACGTAGTGACAACTGGTAGTACGATACTTGAAATAATCAATTTGCTATATAGTACTAATATACGTAAAATTATGATATTAGCTGTTGCCAGAAGGTTGTAAATAGAAGAGAGTAAACAATGATTGATCAACAATTGTTTTCAGAACTAGCTGAAAAATTATTTAATAAATTACCTAATAACCAAAATCTCAATACTGTCAAAGAAGATATTACTAAAACTTTTAAAGTGATTTTAGAACAGTCTTTCAATAGATTAGATCTTGTAACAAGACAAGAGTTTGATATTCAGTGTAAGGTTTTGGCTGATACTAGGGCAGAGTTAAAAGCATTAGAAAATAAATTAGTGAATTTAGAACTGAAATAAAAATGCCAGAGAGATCTGGCATTTACTTGGTTTTACAATTTTTATTTTTTTGAGTAGGGAGGGGGCATTCCTTAGGAGCAAATGTATTGCTCTCCGGATTTGTTGGACCAGAATACAGAGTTGAAACAGGTGTTGGCAAAGGTGATTTTGTATCATCATTGTGTTTTTTACTATATTGTTCATTCATAACTAACAATAAATTAATAGTAATTTGGATATTCTGCCTATAGTCATATTCAGAGCCATACATTCTTTGAATTGCTTTACCACAACCTTCAGATAGCATGTTATGACTAATAGTTTCATTTATAAAACTATCAAGATCAAATCCTCTGTCTAATAAGTACTGTTTAAAGCTTGAATTAAAATCAATGTGTTGTATAGAAGTTAAAAAACTAGAGTTAAATGTGGAGGTGGAATTATCTGTTAGATTAACAAATCTATTCAATAAATCAGTAACTGGTCTATCGTCACGTGTTTTTAATTCATCTAATAGAATATTATGTACATTTTGTTCACCAGCTGGCCCTTTAACCTTGCCAAACATTGTGAATTTTTTTAAAAAAATAAGGTTTTCTTTGAAATTTTTAAGATCATTAAATTGATTATCACTATCACAAAGTTGAGTATTTAAAAATAAAATCTCAGAAAGTTTATCTAATTGTGAAATTAATTTATTAGTCTTATTTTTTATACTGGTTCTATTATGTTTGATATATGGATGTATGCCATTAATTCTTGAAAAAACAACCTGATCATCAAATCTTCTAGGTCCATTGTTATTACTCGATAAGGATGATTTTTCAGGTATTACATCCACATATAAAAATTCATCTTGACTTATTTTACTTAAGTAATCTCCGACATTGGTTTGAAAACCTAGAATGTTGATAGCAAATTTGACTATTCTATTTAAAAACAGAATACGTTTATATCTTTCTTTAGCTCTGTATGCGATAAAACCAGAAAGTGAAGCAAAGCTTCTAGTAATCGCAATCTTGGTAGTAATACTAGATTGTCTTAGTAGCTTATGTGATTCTATAGCTATCGGACCACCACCGCAATAGCCCATTAAGGTAATATTTTTAGGGTCTACGCCTTTTTCTTCGATTAAATATTTTACGACAGCTTTACCATCAAAGCCTAAGCGTATATGATTTATTGAATTCGCTCTACTGTCAACTGTTAAACCTCTATTTTGTACCACTGCTATATTTGCTGAGGTATCCTTAGCAAGGAACAAGTGCCCTGTATCTAAAATGTATGTATTTGACTTGCCTCCGAAATAGACTATCCATGGTTTTTCAGTAGGAGCTTTTTGCTCGACAAATAATACATCAATAAATTTACCATCTTCAGCCAGTAAAGTAGTATCATCTAAATATGCATTAAGATCTGTAAAAG